>NZ_CP150978.1:0-240000 GCF_049532715.1 Heyndrickxia sp. MSNUG | reverse complement strand
CTCGCAGTCTGACTCCCACGGATAAGTCTTTGGCATTCGGAGTTTGTCTGAATTCGGTAACCCGATGAGGGCCCCTAGTCCAAACAGTGCTCTACCTCCAAGACTCTTACAACGTGAGGCTAGCCCTAAAGCTATTTCGGAGAGAACCAGCTATCTCCAAGTTCGATTGGAATTTCTCCGCTACCCACACCTCATCCCCGCACTTTTCAACGTGCGTGGGTTCGGGCCTCCAGTTGGTGTTACCCAACCTTCACCCTGGACATGGGTAGATCACCTGGTTTCGGGTCTACGACCACATACTCATTCGCCCTATTCAGACTCGCTTTCGCTGCGGCTCCGTCTTCTCAACTTAACCTTGCATGGGATCGTAACTCGCCGGTTCATTCTACAAAAGGCACGCCATCACCCATTAACGGGCTCTGACTACTTGTAGGCACACGGTTTCAGGATCTATTTCACTCCCCTTCCGGGGTGCTTTTCACCTTTCCCTCACGGTACTGGTTCACTATCGGTCACTAGGGAGTATTTAGCCTTGGGAGATGGTCCTCCCAGCTTCCGACGGGATTTCTCGTGTCCCGCCGTACTCAGGATCCACTCAGGAGGGAACGAAGTTTCAACTACAGGGTTTTTACCTTCTCTGACGGGCCTTTCCAGACCACTTCATCTACCCCGTTCCTTTGTAACTCCATGTAGAGTGTCCTACAACCCCAAGAGGCAAGCCTCTTGGTTTGGGCTATATCCCGTTTCGCTCGCCGCTACTCAGGGAATCGCGTTTGCTTTCTCTTCCTCCGGGTACTTAGATGTTTCAGTTCCCCGGGTCTGCCTTCAATACCCTATGTATTCAGGTAAAGATACTGTTCCATTACGAACAGTGGGTTTCCCCATTCGGAAATCTCCGGATCAAAGCTTACTTACAGCTCCCCGAAGCATATCGGTGTTAGTCCCGTCCTTCATCGGCTCCTAGTGCCAAGGCATCCACCGTGCGCCCTTTCTAACTTAACCGTTTGACAATAAATTGTCGTGGTTGATTCTCTATTAAATAGAGAGAAAAACTAAAATGGCGATCACTCGGTTTTTCTTGGTTCTTCTTACTTACGATTATCTAGTTTTCAAGGAACAAAAAAGTTTTGAGAGAATTGTTTCGAATCCTACCTTACGGTCTGATCCTCACAGTAAAGATTGCTCCCTCAAAACTAAACAAACAAGCGGTCAACTGTACGAATCCTAAGATTCGTATTCATCAGATCCGAAGATCTGAGTTCCGATTGCCAATAGGCAATATCCTTAGAAAGGAGGTGATCCAGCCGCACCTTCCGATACGGCTACCTTGTTACGACTTCACCCCAATCATCTGTCCCACCTTAGGCGGCTGGCTCCATAAAGGTTACCCCACCGACTTCGGGTGTTACAAACTCTCGTGGTGTGACGGGCGGTGTGTACAAGGCCCGGGAACGTATTCACCGCGGCATGCTGATCCGCGATTACTAGCGATTCCGGCTTCATGCAGGCGAGTTGCAGCCTGCAATCCGAACTGAGAATGGTTTTATGGGATTGGCTTCACCTCGCGGCTTCGCTGCCCTTTGTTCCATCCATTGTAGCACGTGTGTAGCCCAGGTCATAAGGGGCATGATGATTTGACGTCATCCCCACCTTCCTCCGGTTTGTCACCGGCAGTCACCTTAGAGTGCCCAACTAAATGCTGGCAACTAAGATCAAGGGTTGCGCTCGTTGCGGGACTTAACCCAACATCTCACGACACGAGCTGACGACAACCATGCACCACCTGTCACTCTGTCCCCCGAAGGGGAACGCCCTATCTCTAGGGTTGTCAGAGGATGTCAAGACCTGGTAAGGTTCTTCGCGTTGCTTCGAATTAAACCACATGCTCCACCGCTTGTGCGGGCCCCCGTCAATTCCTTTGAGTTTCAGCCTTGCGGCCGTACTCCCCAGGCGGAGTGCTTAATGCGTTTGCTGCAGCACTAAAGGGCGGAAACCCTCTAACACTTAGCACTCATCGTTTACGGCGTGGACTACCAGGGTATCTAATCCTGTTCGCTCCCCACGCTTTCGCGCCTCAGCGTCAGTTACAGACCAGAGAGCCGCCTTCGCCACTGGTGTTCCTCCACATCTCTACGCATTTCACCGCTACACGTGGAATTCCGCTCTCCTCTTCTGCACTCAAGTTCCCCAGTTTCCAATGACCCTCCCCGGTTGAGCCGGGGGCTTTCACATCAGACTTAAGGAACCGCCTGCGCGCGCTTTACGCCCAATAATTCCGGACAACGCTTGCCACCTACGTATTACCGCGGCTGCTGGCACGTAGTTAGCCGTGGCTTTCTGGTCAGGTACCGTCAAGGTACCGGCAGTTACTCCGATACTTGTTCTTCCCTGACAACAGAGCTTTACGACCCGAAGGCCTTCATCGCTCACGCGGCGTTGCTCCGTCAGACTTTCGTCCATTGCGGAAGATTCCCTACTGCTGCCTCCCGTAGGAGTCTGGGCCGTGTCTCAGTCCCAGTGTGGCCGATCACCCTCTCAGGTCGGCTACGCATCGTCGCCTTGGTGAGCCGTTACCTCACCAACTAGCTAATGCGCCGCGGGCCCATCTGTAAGTGACAGCCGAAACCGTCTTTCAGCTTTTCCTCATGAGAGGAGAAGGATTATCCGGTATTAGCTCCGGTTTCCCGAAGTTATCCCAGTCTTACAGGCAGGTTGCCCACGTGTTACTCACCCGTCCGCCGCTGATCTTCAAAAGCAAGCTAATGAAGATCCGCTCGACTTGCATGTATTAGGCACGCCGCCAGCGTTCGTCCTGAGCCAGGATCAAACTCTCCAAAAAAGAGTTATGAGTTAGCTCATAAAGTTAAAACGTTGGCTAGTGATCTTCTATATAATAGAAGTCACTATAATATTGTTTGTTGACGCTTGTTTGTTTAGTTTTCAAAGAACAATGAATTGGAGCGGGTGATGGGAATCGAACCCACTACATCAGCTTGGAAGGCTGAGGTTTTACCAGTAAACTACACCCGCATATAAAGTTAAAATGTTGAATGGTCGGGAAGACAGGATTCGAACCTGCGACCCCTTGGTCCCAAACCAAGTGCTCTACCAAGCTGAGCTACTCCCCGATATGAAGAAAATAAGAATGGCGCGCCCGAAAGGAGTCGAACCCATAACCTTCTGATCCGTAGTCAGACGCTCTATCCAATTGAGCTACGGGCGCATGTAATTTTTATAGCAACTTTTAAATATTATCACATCCGCAATTGGATGTCAAGGACTTTTTTGGTGCGGCCGAGAGGACTTGAACCTCCACGGGGTTGCCCCCACTAGGCCCTCAACCTAGCGCGTCTGCCATTCCGCCACGACCGCATAAAGATGACAGGATCATATCATAACCAATTTCAACTTATTAATCAACAGGTAATTAATGGTGCGGGTGAAGGGAGTCGAACCCCCACGCCTTGCGGCGCCAGATCCTAAGTCTGGTGCGTCTGCCAATTCCGCCACACCCGCATTATTGAAATATAAGTTATTTTGCTGGCGCAAAAAACTTTGGTGAGCCATGAAGGACTCGAACCTTCGACCCTCTGATTAAAAGTCAGATGCTCTACCGACTGAGCTAATGGCTCAAAAAATGGCTGGGCTAGCTGGATTCGAACCAACGCATGACGGAGTCAAAGTCCGTTGCCTTACCGCTTGGCTATAGCCCAATAAAATGGCGGTCCCGACCGGGATCGAACCGGCGATCTCCTGCGTGACAGGCAGGCATGTTAACCGCTACACCACGGGACCATATATTTGTTTTTAAAACATGCTGTGAAACTGTTTTGGTGACCCCTACGGGATTCGAACCCGTGTTACCGCCGTGAAAGGGCGGTGTCTTAACCGCTTGACCAAGGGGCCATATTAAAATGTTCTGGCGGAGAAGGAGGGATTTGAACCCTCGCGCCGGTTACCCGACCTACACCCTTAGCAGGGGCGCCTCTTCAGCCTCTTGAGTACTTCCCCATACCATAGAATTAATGGCTCCGCAGGTAGGATTCGAACCTACGACCGCTCGGTTAACAGCCGAGTGCTCTACCACTGAGCTACTGCGGAATAATATTAATTGTCTTCTTTAAAAGCTCTTCAGAAGACTGTGTCGTTGTCTTGTCGACTCTTACTATTATAGGGAGGTGCCTATTAAAAGTCAAGCGGGTTTTTAAAAGTTTTTCATTAGTTTTTTTCTCATCATAAAAACGCTATTCTATCAGCATTTCTTTCACCTTTACCAGCTTTCCCCGACACTTTCCGCAGACATATCTTGCAGTATTGATTGATCGTTTTCGGTGATACTCCATTTGACATTTGCTGCATTGGTAAATCAGAATTCTCTGTTGTGAACTTTTCTTCTTCTCCTCAGGCAGCATGGAGCAAAATCTCGGAGCCCCGACTTGTTTCATCAGTTCCCTGAAATCTTTATCACGATGCTTGTAGCCCTTTCCCTCTAAATGCAAATGATAATGGCATAGTTCATGCTTTATGATCCCAATCAATTCCTGTTCGCCTAATTGTTCGAAATACTTCCTGTTGATTTCAATGTTATGGCTTCCCAGCATATAGCGTCCACCGGTTGTACGAAGTCTTGGATTAAAGAATGCTTTATGCCTGAAAGGCTTATGGAATTGCTCTGCTGATATTCTAACAACCAGATTGTGTAACTGCTGATCTGTCATCATAATAAAACGCCTGCCTTTTAAAGAAACATGACAACCCATTATAGCATATATTAAGGATACCTTTTCACGCATTATCTAAAGGAGGTATTGTTATGCCTGTCTGGTTCCAGAATCAAATGAAACGAGCCTTCTATGAAAAAAATCGATACCAAATTAAACTGCTGAATCAATGCTGGTTTTTTTATAGAAATAAACAGGGATTATAACTCTATGCTGATACACGATTATATTAAAGACTGTTTTCGGATTGATTGCCGCTTTTTCGAACAAGTACTTTTATTAAAAGGTATCAGGCTCTTTTCGAGGAGACTTCTGTACCGAATTCACATTAATACTCGTAAAAACCCAGGTCCCGGTTTTTACTTTCGTTGGAGAAAGCAACAAAAATTACGTAAAGAGCCATAATAAAAGACTGCAGAATGATCTGCAGCCTTTTTAACATTAAGCTTGCTCTGGCGTTAGCATGGTCAATGCAACGCGTCCTTTTTTATGATCAACGCTGTCGACCCATACGGTTACAACATCCCCTACTGATACAATATCAAGCGGATGCTTTACGAATCTGTTGCTTAGCTTAGAAATGTGAACCAATCCATCTTGCTTTACACCGATGTCGACGAATGCCCCGAAGTCTACTACGTTGCGGACTGTACCTTGCAGCTCCATGCCTGTTTTTAAATCCTCTAGCTTTAGAACATCCTTTTTAAGAAGCGGAGCCGGCAGTTCATCACGAGGATCCCTCTCCGGTCTGACTAGGGCGTCAATAATATCTTTAAGAGTCAGTTTGCCAATGCCAAGTTCACTCGCAGTCTGGTCTATATTAATTTTGGCTAACGCATCTTTTAAAGCCGGACTGCCTAAATCACTTGTTTTGAACCCCAGGCTATCTAGAAGTTGTTTCACTTCCCCATAGCTTTCCGGGTGGATGCCTGTTCGGTCTAACGGTTCTTTTCCGTCGATTACTCTAAGGAAGCCGATTGCCTGTTCATAAGTTTTCGCGCCAAGGCGAGGGATTTTTTTCAGCTGTGCTCTGCTTGTGAATTTCCCTTCTTCTTCACGCTTTTTCACAATATTGTTGGCAACGGTCTTTGAAAGACCTGAAACATATTGAAGTAAAGAAGATGATGCAGTATTTACATTTACCCCTACCTGGTTAACAGCTGTTTCAACTACAAATGTTAGCGATTCAGAGAGTTTTTTCTGACTGACATCATGCTGGTACTGTCCGACACCTACCGATTTAGGGTCAATTTTAACAAGTTCAGCAAGCGGGTCCTGCAGACGGCGCGCGATTGAAACTGCGCTTCGTTCTTCTACCTGGAAGTTCGGGAATTCTTCACGCGCTAAATCTGATGCAGAATATACACTTGCTCCTGCTTCATTGACAATCAGGTAATAGATTTCTTTATCTAATTCTTTCAGGATATCTGATACAAATTGTTCCGTTTCCCTTGAAGCTGTACCGTTGCCGATTGCAACCATTTCCACGTGATAATCCTTCAGCACTTTAATGAATTTCTCACGGGCTTCGGTACTTTTTGAACTTGATGTATGAGGATAAATGACCCCGATCGATAAAACCTTCCCTGTTTCATCTACCGCAGCCAGCTTGCATCCTGTCCTGAACGCCGGGTCTACTCCAAGGACTACTTTTCCTTTTAACGGCGGCTGAAGCAGCAGTTTTCTCAGATTTTCTGAGAAGATGTGAATAGCTTGCTCTTCTGCCTTTTCCGTAAGTTCATTCCTGATTTCCCGTTCAATCGATGGCTGAATCAGCCTTTTATAAGCATCTTCTATAGCTTCCATAATTGCTGACGTTGTAATAGCATGCTCTTTTTTTACCCATTTACGTTGAAGATAGCTCATGATTACATCCGTTTTGGGTTTAATCGAGACCCTTAAGAGCTCCTCTTTCTCCCCGCGGTTAAGGGCTAGAATTCTGTGGGGCACGACCTTGCTTACCGGCTCTGTATATTCATAGTACATCTCATATACTTTTTTCTCATCCGACTCTTCATTCTTAACTGCAGATTCAATGGAACCGGATTTGAATGTTTCGTTGCGGATCCACTTTCTGCTGTCAGCATCATCTGAAACCATTTCAGCAATGATATCCTTCGCTCCGAAAATAGCTTCCTCTGCTGTTGTTACACCTTTTTCATCTGATAAAAACTCTCCGGCCTTCTGTTCCAGGCTGCCGTTCACCGGGAACTCGAGCATCCATAAAGCAAGTGGTTCGAGACCTTTCTCCTTTGCAACGGTTGCTTTTGTTCTCCGCTTTTGTTTATATGGCCGGTATAAATCCTCTACCTCTTGAAGTTTAATTGCTTTTTCTATGCTAGTCCTAAGTTCATCCGTCAGCTTTTCCTGTTCATCGATCAGCCTGATGACTTCTTCTTTACGCTGTTCTAAGTTCTGTATGTATTGCCATCTTTCAACTATGTCGCGGATTTGCACTTCATCAAGCGCACCGGTCATTTCTTTCCGATAGCGGGCAATGAATGGAACGGTATTCCCTTCATTTATGAGAGAAATAACACTCTGTACTTGTTTAGATGTTAATGATTGCTCTTTGGCAATGATTTTTACGTATTGATCCTGCTTTTCCATCGTTTGATTCAAGAGACAATCCTCCATATCTTTATTGGATAAGTGGTTTTCTTATCCCTCTATATAGTGTACCAAAATTGCTGCTATGTTTATAGGGAGTAGTAAGGAGGCTGATTACTGGAGGAGTTCGCATACATGTTATTACACTATTATCACTTCACAATGAAGTACAGTCTTAATTCTTCCCTATTAAATCTCAATTCAGATTCTCGGGAACAATATTAAGGTTTCGCTTACCGTTTTTAGCTGAATCTTGTCATACGAGCACAAATCCCCGTTTTCTGTTACCCTTTTTCCACTCTACTTCAAATTTTTCCGGTAAAAAACTCATCTCGCCAGAATTCAACCATGAGAACCAGCAAGCATACCAATCCCCAACTCCCTAATCCCCGCCAAAACAAAAAGAAGCCCACCGGCTATAGTAGACTTCCCACAATAAAAGTTGCATCATCCATTGAATTTTCATAATCACTTTTTATTTGTTCTGCGATGGCTGCTACAGATCTGTAACCCTTCAATAATGATTTTGCCCCATGGATATCAAATCCATCTGAGTAAATCAGAAACTTTGATTCCGGTTCAAAAACGAATCTCTGGGTATGAAACACTTGTGGCTTCCCTGACAAATATCCTGTTACGGGCAAAGGATAGGTCAGTTTGCCATTTGGCGAGTAAAGGAAGAATCGGATATTGCCGACACAGCTGTAGACGAATTCGTTTGTTTCGAAAAACACCTTAAAAATCGATACGGCTGCTCCTCTTTTTTGCACCAATATATTGTTGCAGTATTTCATGAGAGTATCTACATCCTCATGATGGTGTTCCTCTACTACAGTCACAACCGCCGCAGAAGCTTCATGGGCGTATTGCCCAGACCCTAACCCATCAGCTACTACACAGACAAAATATTCATCGGTGGCAGTATAGAAATAGCTGTCACCGCACTCTAATTTACCTTCTTTAATTGTCTGGTAAGCATAAAGTTCAATTTTGTCTTTGAACTGTTGGATCATGTAATATACTCCGAATTACTGTTTTCTGCATGAATTGCTTCTTGTAGCTTCTTGATGGCTCTTCTTTGAAGTCGTGATACATGCATTTGTGATATTCCCAGCTTGTCTCCTGCTTCTTTTTGGCTCAGGTTATCAAGGTAGGTATATTGGATAATTAACTTTTCTCTTTCACTCAGAACATGAAGTACCTTTTCAAGCACCATTCTTTGATTGATTTTTTCATAGCCTTCATCAATATTTCCGACGATATCTAACAGGGTGACAGTTCCGCCATCAGAATCTGCTTCAATGGAATGGTCAACTGATAATGCCTGGTAGCTTTTGCCCATTTCCATAGCTTCTAAAATTTCTTCCTCAGAAACCTGAAGGGCTTCAGCAATTTCGTCCACTCTTGGAGAACGGTGCAGCTGCGTCGTCAAATCTTCGACAGTTGTCTTGATTTTCGGGCCAAGCTCTTTGATTCTGCGAGGTACATGGACACTCCATGTTTTATCTCGTAAAAATCTTTTGATTTCACCAATAATGGTCGGAACAGCAAATGCCTCGAAGCTTTTGCCAAATGTTTCATCATAACGGCGGATTGCGCCTAAAAGTCCAATCATTCCAACCTGGAATATGTCTTCATGGAACGAGCGTCCTTTTGAGTATTTACGGGCGATTGTTTCCACAAGGTTTTGATAATGGAGTACTAATTCGTTTTGGGCGTCGGCGTCCTCGTGAAGCTGGTATGCTTTGATTAATTGATTAATCTCTTCTTTTGGACGTTGCTTAGGTTGAGATTGTCTCTGCATCTCTCTCCACCTGCTCTCCTTCTCGGTACTTGGTCATAAAGACCGTGACGCCCTCTTTGTGATGAATTCGAACCTCATCCATTAAGGTTTCGATCAGATACAGTCCCAAGCCTCCTTCGCGAAGGAATTCAACAGAACTATTTTGATCGTAAGGACCAAGCCCCTGGCGTGCTGAATGGAAATCAAAGCTCTGCCCATTATCTGCAACCATTACCTCAAGTCGGTCTTCGTACAGTCCAAAACCGATGATCACTTCGCCGTTGTCGTTATTTTTATAAGCGTGCTGCACAGCGTTTGTACATGCTTCACTTGTTGCGATCTTCAAATCTTCTATCTCATCATATGAAAAACCCATGCGGCTTGCAATGCCGGAAAGCGTCAGACGGATCACGCCTACAAATTCCGGTTTTGCCGGGATTTTCATTTCTATATAATCAAATGCTTGGCTCATTGCACTCCACCCTCAATCTGGCTGTTGATATCGATAATATCGGCCAAGCCGGTAATTTCGAAAAGTCTCTGCAAACGATCGGATAATCCGACAATTTTAAACTCTCCGTTATGGGCTCGGACATTTTTAAATACTCCTACAAACACTCCCAGCCCAGTACTATCCATATAATTGACCTCAGAAAGATCAACAACCATCTTTACGCCTTCTTTTTCGGACAAAGGGAAAAGTTTTTCCCGAAGCTGTGGTGCTGTATATGCATCAATTTCACCATTAACCTTAACTGCTAATACGGATTCTGTTTCTTTAACATCTATCGAAATATTCATAACTGACCCACCCTTTACAATTCAATTGCCTTTTAGATTTACCCGGTTCTGAACCGGTTTAAACATCTCTTTTTAAAATAATTAAGGTGAAATCATCACGCAATTGGAAATGCTGAAGTTTTTCGAGTTCCCTAAAGATATTATTGACAATTTCCTGAGCATTTAAGTGGATATATTTATTTATATATCCGATTAATGTTTCCTTTTCGATGAATCCTTCTTCCGTTCTGCACTCCGTGACTCCATCAGACATTAAGATCACCATATCCCCAGGATGGATTTCTTTTTCATACTGAGTATACTTGGTTCGCTTGTCTACCCCAAGAAGCAAGCCCCTTGCCGTAAGCTCTGTAAATTCCTTGGTAACTGAATCGTAATAGAAACCAGGCTCGTGTCCGGCTGAGGCATAGTAGAAGATATTATTGTCTGGATTAAACATTCCATAGAACATCGTGATGAACATACTTGGATCAACGTTCTGTTCAACTACTCTATTCAGGTTTTCAAGGATACTGCTTGGGTCCAGACGGTTTTCTGGCAGGCTGTCCATTGCATACTTGATCATGGACATACAAAGCGCAGCCGGAATCCCTTTTCCGATAACATCTGCAATCGCGACACTTATATTATTGTTTTCATCCTGGACAAAATGGAAATAGTCACCGTTCATATGCTTCGCAGGCACACTGATTGCACCAATATCGAGACCCGGTACAGTAGGGATCTTAGTTCCCAGCAGCGTTTGCTGCACATTGGCGGCAATCTCCATTTCTGATCTTAGTTCCTCCTGCTGGTGCCTTAGGCTTTGGTGTTCCCGGTAAGCAATACCATAGCCGATCATGACCTCAAGGAGGATGTCAAACGAATGCATTAAATCTTCCGGAAGTTCAGGATACATCTCAAGAAGCAAGCTTTTATGAAGGCTGATGATTTCTTCAGGGGCGATTTTATGCTCAATCGACTTACGGCTGAATTTTTGCCCTGCATATAAAGCTTGTTCCGATTGCTCTTTAATATAATTGTCAAGAATGTCCCGATACTTTGATTCCATCATTTCTCGGAATTCCATATTGTTTCCCCCTAACGGAGCCATTTAGTTGCTCTTATCTGTGTTCCTTCTCCTGGAGTTGACTCGATATCGAATTCATCCATGAGTCTTTTCACTCCTGGAAGGCCGGCTCCAAGTCCTCCTGATGTGGAAAAGCCATCTTCCATGACCTGGCGTATTTCTTTTATTCCTGGGCCGCTATCCACTGCATTGATTCGCAATCCCGCTTTTCCGCCGTCGTACAATTTATCGATGCAAATTTGCCCTTTGCCGGCGTACAAATAAATATTCCTGGCCAATTCACTGATGGCGGTGGTGATTCTGGCCTGGTCAACTGTCCCAAAACCAAGCTCTTTCGCAACATTCCGGCCAAGCTGGCGCGCTGCTACGATGTCCCATTCGTTTATGATCGTAACGCAGGATTGGATGTCCATTCACCTATTCCCCCAATTCCTGTTGTAATTTCTCCAAACCTTTTTCTAAATCTAATGCAGTTAGGACATCATCGAGGCTGATCCCTAATTCAATTAGCGTTATGGCTACAGCAGGCTGGATTCCGGTAATGACAACAATTGCGCCCATAAGCTTGGACATATTGATTACGTCCCCAAGAACTTTAGCAATAAATGAGTCAATGAAGTCTATTGAGGTTAAATCAATGACCACGCCATTGGCGCTTGTTTCATGTATTTTATGGAGCAAATCCTCTTGAAATTGAAGAGCAGTCTGGTCGTCAAGCTCCCATTGAATGGAGACTAATAGGCAATCATTCAGCTTAAGGATAGGTATTCTCACTTAGCTCCCCCCATAGAAACAATTTTTTTATTTGTCAGCTCTAGAGCTGCTTCGATCCCTTTTTTGAGGTTATTCTTTGTTGTAAACTGGTTCAAATCAATACCCAGATTCACGATCGTCTGTGCGATTTCGGGACGGATCCCTACGAGCATGCACTTAGCACCAATCAGCCTGACCGCATCCGCAGCCTGGATAATATGATGGGCTACCATCGTATCGACAACGGGTACACCAGTGATATCAATTAGGACAACTTCGGAGCGATGCTTGACAGCACCCTTCAGCAAATTTTCCATAATTTGCTTTGCCCGTTCCGTATCAATTGTACCTACTAGCGGCATGACAGTGATCCCATCGAAAACCGGAATCAATGGTGCAGATAGCTCCTGAAGGGCAATCTTCTGCAAGGAAACCGTTCTTTCCCATGTTGATGAATACACGCTGACAATTTCATTGTTCATCGGCGTTGCCCAACGGTCAAATTCATACACCACTTCCATCTGGTTTTCCTTTGTAACGATCCCTTCGCTTTGCATTCCTTCAAAAACAATTAAGTTGAAAGTATGGAGACCCTTGGTTACGAATGTCAAAGGCCAGCCAAGCCTGACGACCTTTTCAGCAAAATCCGTCAGTTTATTATGGTATTCTTCATTCGAACCTTTAAAATTTGAAATGATCAAGTCGATGAATTCTTTGCTAGTAGCATTAAAAACCCTGTCCGAAACAAGGCGTACCACTCGTTCATCAGCCTCTTCTTTTGTTCTATTTATCCATTCATCCAGAATCTCCTGCTTATGAGACTGAATGTAATTTGAAATTGTATTGTTCATTTCATCCTCTCCATTCTATCACACAAAAATTTTATATTACCCTCTTCCGTCCAAATGTAAACCAATCTTAAAAATGTAAAAATTTATTCATAAGATCAATGTTTATATCTCCATTTAATGATAACAGACTATGTTCGTCAAATAAAATCAACTTGTCGACAACGCTCCTTTTTGGGTATTTTACACTATTTACCAATATCAAAAGGGAGCTTTAAGGAGACTTCTTCCACTTATTATCAGAAAAATACAATCTTTTGAATACAACACAAGTTTTCTAACATCCAGTGGACAAAAAAGTTATTCTTACTATTCCTTATTATAGAGCTTTATATGAGCAAGCCGACTTTCACACATTAAAGCGATGGGGGTCTGACCCCCGGTGTGTTAATGCGTTAATTATTTGGTTTACTGCTGATAAGTGCATATAAAAAAAGAGACAAGCCTTCATGGCTTGCCTCCACACAGAACACATCCGTTTTATTTTTATGGGTTATGTAAAGGACCTGGAGTCCAGGCCAAGTGATTCGGGTTACAAAAAAACGCTCTTACACAGAGCGTACTTTAAATTAAAATTCAATAAGACCTAAACTTACCTGAAGGGCTTCATCCACTTTTTCCATCATTTCGTCATCGAGATGGGTAATTTTATCGGTTAGGCGCTGTTTGTCGATTGTGCGAATTTGTTCCAATAATATAACCGAGTCTCGTTCAAAACCGTACCGCTTCGCATCAATTTCAACATGAGTCGGAAGCTTCGCTTTTTGGATTTGAGCTGTGATCGCTGCGATAATGACTGTGGGACTAAACCGATTCCCGATGTCGTTTTGGATGACCAGTACAGGGCGGACTCCGCCTTGCTCTGAACCAACAACTGGGGATAGGTCCGCAAAATAGACGTCACCACGTTTGACAATCAAGGGATTATCCTCCGCTGACTAGACGTTCAACTGTGTGTTCTGCCTCGTATTCTGCTTGAAATGCCTCAGATGCAATGGTCAGATTAATTTTGGCCATTTCCATATAGCCACGTCTCATGGATTCACGAATTTGTCTCTTTTTCTTCTCACGCAAATACATTTTTGTAGCCTGATAAATAAATTCGCTGCGGTTTACGTTCTCCTGCTTAACAAATCCATCTAATTCGCTTAATAGATGCTGCGGTAACTTTACCAAAATCTCAGTTGTTGCGCTGGATTCAGACACAAACATACACCTCCACCATCATCACTACATACCGTTATTAAGTTCTTTATCTCTCTACCATTTCTAATCTTATCACTATTTATCCCAGATGCAAAGGCTAATCAGCAATTCTTCTGTATTATCCGCCAAAAAAATAGGGTTTTATGCATGGTTTTAGGCGAAATAAACAAGGTTGTTAATATTTGGATAAAATTACCCTATTCAAACCGTTGTATCTCTTTAAAGCAATGAATTATTCAAATCCACTATTTTACCCTGTTGTTTGTAAATCCTCGGTACACGTGAAGAGATGATGCAAGGAACTTCATAATTGATTGTTTCCAGCCTTTTCGCAATTTCATTGATGGAAATCATCTCTTCCCCTTGTTCCCCAATCAAGGTGGCAATCGTCCCTACAGGAACCTCTTCAGGCAGCCTGACCATGCATTGGTCCATGCAGATGCGCCCGATGATCGGAGATCGTTTGCCATTTATCAACACTTCCTGCCCCTGTAGCCTGCGGATCCAGCCATCAGCATAACCAATCGGCAATGTTCCGACCCAAATATCTTCAGCCGCTTCATAGGTTGCCCCATAACTTACCTTCTGTCCCTTTTCAAGCTTCTTCACATGCACAAGCCGGGAATGGAGGGTGAACGCTTCATTTAATCGAACTGGCAGCTCCGGTTCAATCTCCAATGAAGGCGTTAATCCGTACATAGCAATACCGACCCTGACTGCATTGAATTGTGCATCTGTATGCATAAGGGCAGCCGCGCTATTGCTGCTGTGTACACATGGAGGGAGCTCATCCAGCGTCCCGAGCAATTCTTTAAAAAGGCTGAGCTGCTCCTTAAAGTACGTTTCATCCAGTTCATCGGCTGTTGCAAAATGCGTATATACTCCATGAAGCTCAAGCCGCGAATCTTCCCGGATCGACTTTTCAATTGATTTCAGTTCTTCTGCTGACCGTATGCCAATCCGGCCCATGCCTGTATCTATTTTTATATGAAGAGAAATGGAAGCATCACCTTTAAGAACTTCGCGTGCTTTTGCCAGCCATTCCTCCTGGAAAACGGTTAGAATGACGCCTTCCTCTGCAGCAATATTAACGTCCTCAGGCCGGCTTGCGCCAAGCACTAGGACTGGTGCCGTTACCCCTTTTTTCCTTAACGCAAGAGCCTCGTCCATAAAAGCAACTGCCAGCATGGACGCTCCCGCCTCCAGCGCTGCTTCTGCTGTTTGTGAATCCCCATGTCCATATGCGTTCGCTTTCACTACCGCTATAAAATCAACCTCTTCAGGCAGGTTAGCTTTAATCGCCTTTACATTTTCTTTAATATAATCCAAATCCACCTCTGCCCATGTATCACGGTAAAAAAATCCTTGCTCCTCCACCGAAACTCCACTTCCTTCAGACCGAACATTTTATTTATTTTACCATTATCGAATTCCATCGGTTCAATGTCAAATGGTTAATATAGTTTGTGGAGAAAGACCTTTGTTTTCATAAAATTCAATCGTTCGTATCCTATTCACTTATATTTTCCTACTTTTTATCTCAAGCATTAGTTCAGCACAGACAGCAAGAGTTAAGATATTCCGGAAATTCATCTTTTATTCCGGAATCCCCCGGCATTTATTCCGAAAAAATCCGATTTATTCCGGAAATCATCTCGTTTATTCCGAAAAAATGGATATATTCCGAATATCAATTTCACCCAAATAAAAAACAGGCTCAGGTTGCTCTGAGCCTGTTGTTCGGGTTCTTATTTTTCCATATCGGCAACTACGGATTTTGCTACCATTTCTAATTCTTCTGGTGACAAGTCGGCAGAAGCAAGCATATAGTCTACACCGAGGTGCGTCCATGAAATCGATGTTTCCGTCATGGCGCCGATTGTAAATCCGAGGTCAACTGGATGGCCTGTCACGTTGATTGGAGAAGACATGGCTGGCATTGCGTCTGCTTTCTCCTGGACCAGCGTAAACGACTTGTCTGAACCTTCGTATGTTAAGACGACTCGCTTGCCATTCTCAGTTGTGATTTCCTTTTCATCCACTAATGTGACGCCAGGAATTTCAGCCATTGGATACTTGACTGTGAATGCCTTGTCATTGACATCTGCCATAACCGGCACTTCAAGCTGCACACGCGTCATGTTTTTCTTCATGTCAAATGCGTCTTTATCAAAGCTTGCATCGAATTTAACCTCTGAGAATTCCACTGTAACAAGTGAGTTGCGGTCAGGATCCATTACCTTCACACTTACCGGTGATAGATTCTTTTTATTCAGCTTGATTTCCTGGATCGGGAGCATCTTATTGTTTTGGTACCTTGTTTTCGTTTCAAAAACATAATGGTTCTTTGTTGCTGAGAACTTCGCTTGTTTGTCCTCAAGGATATCTGTGATTAAAGATTCGTATAAGTACGCCTGGCTGCTGTTTTTCGGCCAGTCGCTCTGGAATCGGAAGCTTTTGTTCAGCGCAGGTGTCAAAACAAAAACTCCTTCTTCATTGCGCAGAATCATCTGGCTTTGGTCTTTCTGGGCATTCTTCAGGTTCACACGGTAAAATGACGGATCTTTGTGCCAAATTTCCACCTCATACACCTGAGGTTCCGTACCCATCTGCAATGTCATTTTTGCCTTAGCCTTGTAACTCTTTAAATCATTGAGCGTTCCATCCAACTCCTTAACCACAGATTCCTGTGATTTTGTACCGCAGGCAGCCAGAGCAAAAATAACCATGAGCCCGGCGAGAAGCAGCAACAACCTTTTCTTCATTCTTCCAACCCCTTTTAGTCTCATTTAAACGTGTAAAGGGAAAGAAAGGACAGGAATAAGACACTGGCTGCAAATTGCCTGAGTTGTCTCGTTGCAGCCATGTTCCCGCCGCCTAGCCTTGTCTCCCTTACTGCATTATGAATATATGAGACAACCCGGGTGAATATGACCAAGCGATGACAAGCTTTTAATTTTTTTCGATGATGACCTGCGCAATCGCATACTGCTCACTATGGGATATTGAAAGGTGAACTCCATCCTTCATCGGCTTCGTCACGGTTGGACGGCCCTGGAGATCCGCTTCGATTTCAATATCAAGGAAGGATAATTCTTTGCCGATGCCCGTCCCTTTAGCTTTTGAAAAAGCTTCCTTCGCAGCCCAGCGGCCAGCAAGAAATTCCGCTCTTCTTCGCTCGTTATATGTACTGTAAATGCTCTTTTCTTTTTCCGTAAGCACCCTGTCAGGGAAACGCGGCTGGGATTCAATCAGTTTCCTGATCCGGCCTATTTCAACAATGTCAACGCCAGTTCCTATGATCATTTTTCATGCTCCTTCTAAAAAAGATACATTCTGCATACAAAATATTGTACAACTATCTGAGATTAAGGATAAGCTTTATATATTAGTACCCAGGAGGTTCGGCATGTTTACGAGAACTGAAAGCTTTCGTGATTTCGTCAGGTATTACCCAATTGTTACATTGATTATCTCTATCCATATTTTATTATATTTGGTCACTACCATACCATTCTTCCCAAGCAGATACCTATTCGAGCTGCTTTCGGGAGTTAATTTGTACATTGTAAATGGTGACTACTGGCGGCTGGTCACTCCGATTTTCATGCACTCCGGCTTTGCCCACATGCTGTTTAACAGCTTTTCGCTCGTCCTTTTTGCGCCGGCCCTTGAACAATTGCTTGGAAGAACGAAATTCATCCTGCTTTATTTAGCTACAGGAATCGCCGCAAATGTTGCCACCCTGACACTTGAGCCATTAACGTATACACATGTTGGTTCCAGCGGAGCCATCTTTGGGTTGTTCGGTTTCTATATAGCGATTATCATTTTCCGAAAAGCCATGATGTCCAGGGAAAACTCCCAGACGATCATGACCATTGCCATCATTGGAATTGTCATGACCTTCGTCCAGTCAAACATTAATATCACAGCCCATATTTTCGGTTTGATTGCCGGATTCCTGATCGGCACTGTTATTTTCAAGAATGCATGACGTAAAAAAAGCGCCGCGTTGGCGCTTTTACTTATGGATAAGAATGAATAAAATACACTTCGAGAATTGTCCAGCTCCAGCGCTTGTCGGACTTGCACAGGATGTGCTGACGGCGGCGTTGCCACAGGACGTGGCGTAGTTAGCCGCCGTTCCTTTTTACAAGGCGCTTGCGCTTTTCTTATTCTGCAGCTTCATGCGAATACCAATGATAAATCGCCTCGGCATCCTTTTTCTCAAGGTCGATAACCTTGCCTCCTGATCCGCCATGGCCTGATTTCACGATGGCCTCAACGGTTGCCAGCTTCTTTTTTCGCTGGAAAAAGCTTTCCTTGACGCTAAAGGACTGGACTTTATTTTTCCTCATAAAAACGGTGTTCTTCACAATTCGGCGGTAGCGGAATGTCAGCATTCCGTTGTCTATGCCCCAGCCTGCATCCTTAAAATTCAAGAATGACCACAGTGCAGAAACCGCTAGCAGAACCAGCGCTGTATATCCCCATGGCCTGAAAAACCAAATGGCCGCGAGGATGAAAGGAAGGACGAGCACCCAGCCTTTGAATAAGTATCTGCCATACGACCGCAAAGGCGCAGGCGTCAGTTTATTCCGAAACTGGTAATCCGTCAAATAAAGTTCGAGTAAATCTGGGGTCCGGCTTTTTTTTACAATTGGAAGAATGATGACCTTTGAGCTTTCGTGATCAAGAGCAGAGCCCCCTGCACTTTCAATGTAGGCTGCAGCGTAGCCAAGCGGCTGCCTGATCAAGTTTTCGCTGATCCGTACTGCCTGGATGCGATTCAAAGGAATCGTAAATTGCCGCTTCTCAAGCAGCCCCCTAGTAATAACTAGGTCGTTATCCACTTTCCTTACGGTAAAATTCGCGTATTTCAGCATCGTGCCAAATAGAGCGATGATCCAGGCCAGCAAAAACCCTGCAAAGACAACGAAACTGACAAATACGAATCCGCTTTGAACGAAAGATTCTACACCATCAAAAATTTGTTCATACGGGATGAATTCTTCGAACTGAAAAACAAATGCCATTACAGCCGAAATGACGACACCGACTCCCCCCGAAGTCGAAGCGAGCATCAGCAATTCTTTTATCGAGATTTTATAAAGAACGTTTTCACTAGCTTCCTGTTCCTGTTCGTCATGAACGAGCCTGTCAGTCCTTTTGATGGAAACTAAATAATTATGTATTTCTTCTGCGTCCTGCTTTGTGATTGCGGTCAGGACCGCTTCTCCATCCTGAAGTCCCATTCCACCTGACCCAGCTGTCTCAACCTTCACCTTCACAAGGCCGAACATTCTCTGTAAAATCCCCTCTGATAAATCAAGGCTCTGGATTCTTTCAAAAGGAATATACCGCTTTTTGCGCACGATCAACCCATATTCGATTCTAAGTTCCCCTTGCTCGATGCGATAGGTGAACCTGTACCAGGTCAGTACCCCGTACACGAATACGAGAATCACAGCAGCGATCGATCCGTAAAAATAAAAATGGTCCCATTTCGTCCCACTGCTTCCGAACACCACAAATAACAGAAACGGGATAATCAATTCCTTCAGCTGACGAAGAGCGTTGACGACGGCAGCAACGGGGTGCAGTCTTTTCGGTTCAGACATCTTCATCCGCCACCCTTGCCAGCCTTGAGATGGAAGTCCTCAAATTCTCCGCTTCCTCCATATCAAGCGCGGGTATTTCATGGACCGTTGCAGCCGTGGAAACCGTTACTGTCGATAGCCGGTACTTCCTCAACAGCGGACCTTGCTGTGTATCAACATGCTGTACCCGAATCATCGGAATTAATGTTTTCTTTATAATAAATACCCCGTACTGAAGTTCAATTTCCTGCTCCCTGACCTCATAACGCCAGCGTTTCCAGCGAAGAGTCGGCAAGAAAAAAATGAATATATAGCTATATAATGCTGCCACCATCAAGGCAGCCCCAATAATCCAATAAGGCCAATCAAATAAAACAGTTAAAGTAATCAGACCGCCCGCTATAAGCCAGACCACCAAGGAATGGAGGCAAGCGGATATTTTCCAGACAGTCAAAGCCCGCTCGGAAATACGCTTCTGCGGTTCAGAAATCGTCATAAAGCAACCTCCTGCTTTTCCAATTAATAGCACCTTCCTAAGTATACAACATGAATACTTTGTTGGGCATTAATTTCAGGTGACAGGTGTGTTTAGGATTAGGAGTCCGCTTTTGGGGTGGAAAAGGCAGGCCGCTCTATGTGTGACTTTCCGCCTGGCAGAATGCCGGCAGAATCCTTTACGGAAAAACGACTTTATTTTAAAAGAAAGCTGCTGCCATCAATCGCTTCTACATCCGGAATCTTCTTTAAATCGTCCGCCAGCTTGAATAAGGCGAGATCTTTCTTTTTCGCTTCGATCATGCAATGAATTTCGGGTACTGAACCCTTTATGCCGCGGAGGAAATCGATGAACATTTCTGCATCCACATATTCGGCATGGGCCCTGAATTCTTTTTCAGACCGCGGGCTGGATATATGCATTTTCACAGGCAGCTTGGAAAGCTCCCATGTAGCAGCGACTCGTTCCCACTGCTCTTGCCAATTGATATCCTCATGATGCGCCAGGTGATGGTGGTAATCGAAAACAAGCGGGATGCCCAGTTTTTCACAGAGATAAAGGGTGTCGTGAAGCGTGAAAGATGTGTCATCATTTTCAAGGATGATCATACTCTGCAGCCTTGTTGAGACAAGTCCCCAGTTATGGATGAACTGTTCCAGCGCCTTCTCCTTATCTTCATAAACCCCGCCAACATGCAAGACGCAGCGGTGCTCCGGATCAATCCCCATCCCCTTCAGCAAGGCATGGTGCATCGCAAGAGTCTTTACCGAATTATTGAGTGTGTCTGTTTTGGGAGTATTCAGCAGTACAAAATGATCCGGATGGAAATCCACACGCATCGGATTCTTTTTTAAAAAATCGGCTATGTCCTGCAATGGCTCTTTTAACACACGCATGAATTTCCAATCTGAAAGCTCCTCGTGATTCGCAAGCGGAATCAGCCTCGAACTCAGCCTGAAAAAATGAATCTCGTTCGCTTTACTGTGCCTCAAAAGGCGCAGGCAATTTTCCAGGTTTGAGACCGCAATCCTTTCAAGTTTATTGATCGCCGCTTCCCGGTCCTTGATTGCCTGGAATTGTTTAAATGTCATCGTCTGCGACGGCGAAGCATTTTTTAGCTCCTCACTCATCGCAACATATCCGAGTCTCACAATCGTCATATCCGGCTGCACCTCACCCGTTTTTTACTGGTAGTATGCCCAACTGAATGTTTGAATTTCTTGATGAAGTTCCGAAATTCTCAACTGCAGCCTATAATAAAATTGGAAAAAAACCTTGTTTTTTTCCAGTTTGCGGGATTTCGACAAAATTTCGCGGGAATAATGTAAACTTACGCGGAATAGACTGCTGTTTTTGCGGAATTAAAGTGGATTTTCGCGGAATACCTTCTTTCACTATGAATTCCCCCTTCATCAAAACTATAAATTTTCTCTTTCTGAGTTTTTTTACATGGAACATCATAGACAATGTCATTTACCTATAAAAAAATCCCCGGTTTTATAAAAAACCAGGGATTTTCATCATTTTATTTATCTTGGTGATCTAGATTTAAAGCCGCCGCCTTCTCTGCTGCCGCCGGAGCGCTTAGCGCCGCCTGATCTTGGCTTCAAAGGTGGCTTCTTGCGTCCGCCGCCGCCGCTGTTAGAATCGTATCTTCTGCGGTCTTGAGGTTTTTTGTTTCTGTTCGGAAGAGGCTTTTCCTCAGTCAGCTTGACAGGAGTCATATCTGGCTCTTTTGTCAGCATTTTCAATACAGAAGCAACAACTGTTTGAGCATCATGATTTCTTAGAAGCTCATCTGCTGCCTGACGGTAGTATTGAAGGTTATTTGACTCGATTGTTTGAGTAATCTTGTCAACAACTGCTCTTTGCTGGCCTTCCAATGCTTCATCCAATGTTGGAGCTTTCATCTTTTCCATACGCTTCTTAGTTGTTCTTTCAACTACCTGTAGGTAAGATTGCTCTCTTGCAGTAACGAAAGTAATCGCCATACCCGTTTTACCTGCACGGCCAGTACGACCGATACGGTGAACATAGCTCTCAGGATCTTGCGGGATGTCAAAGTTGTAAACATGCGTTACTCCGGAAATATCAAGTCCGCGTGCTGCAACATCTGTCGCAACTAGAACATCGATAGAACCTTCTTTGAACTTCCTAAGAACAGACATACGCTTAGCCTGCGTAAGGTCTCCGTGGATTCCTTCAGCAGTATAGCCGCGAAGGTTCAATGCTTCTGAAAGCTCATCAACACGGCGCTTTGTACGGCCGAAGATGATTGCCAATTCAGGAGATTGGATATCAAGAAGTCTTGTAAGGACATCGAATTTATTCTTTTCTTGAACTTCAACATAAAATTGCTCGATTGCAGGTACTGTCATTTCTTTGGCTTTTACGCGAACGATTTGCGGATCGTTCATGAAACGCTCAGCAATCTTCTGGATTGGACCAGGCATTGTAGCAGAGAACAACAATGTTTGGCGTGCGCCAGGGATTTTAGCCAAGATTTCTTCGATATCTTCGATAAAGCCCATGTTCAGCATTTCGTCTGCTTCATCAAGGATGACCGTTTCAACGTTGCTTAGGTCAATTGTCTTTCTGTTGATGTGGTCAAGAAGACGTCCTGGTGTACCAACGATAATATGCGGGCCTTTTTTCAATGCACGAATCTGGCGGCTAATATCCTGTCCGCCGTAAATCGCAAGAACGCCTACTCGCTTGCCAGCACCGATTTTATATAATTCTTCAGAAACCTGGATTGCCAATTCACGAGTCGGGGCAATGATGATTCCTTGGATGTTATGGTTTTCCTTTTTGATCTTTTCAACTAGAGGAATACCGAACGCTGCAGTCTTACCAGTACCTGTCTGTGCCTGGCCGATTACGTCTTTATTTTCAAGGCTGATCGGAATCGTCTGCGCCTGAATAGGAGTTGCTTCCTCAAAACCCATATTCTTTACAGCTTTTAACGTTGCGGGGCTAATGCCCATCTCTTGGAACATTGTCAACTTTGCTCATTCTCCTTTATATTCACATATACTTTTATTTTAAGTGGCTGTTTAAGTATGATCCAAACCATTTCTGATTCTGGTTAGTTTATTGTACCGTTTTTTGGCAAAATAGGTGCTAGCACCTTGGTTTTAAGCAGGGCTGAATCAGCATTGTAATTAGTACGCTGAAGCACAGAACCTGAAATATTAGCAAAAAAAGACATTCTCCAAACACGGGAGTATGTCCGCTTAAAGGATTTTCTCAGATAGACACTCAATATTTATCATACCATCTTTAGGAAGGAAAAGCAATTTTTGTGGAAGACCCTTTAAGTGCCCATTCCCTTTCTTTGCCTGGAAGTTAAAAAATCGTACACTTCCTCGAAAAGCTGTTCCTTTTCATCACAGTGACAGATCAGATGTTTGGAGTTTTTATAAAAAATCAGCCGTTTTTGTGCAGACCCAATATTTTCATATAAATACTGGGCACTTTTTGGAGGAACGATGCCATCACTCTCTCCCTGTGCTATTAAAGTTGGGACCTTCACATCATTGAGAATAGGCTTGATTTTAGTAACGAGCCTGCGAAACTGCAAGGTAGCGGTCATGGGTGTTTCTTTAATTTTTCGCATATAACGCCGGAAAAGTTCATTTTCCTTCAATTTTCCTTTAACTGTATCCTTCATCATTTCCCTGACATCGACGGCGAGCTGCTTAGGGTTGACATAATAGGCAGCGGCGCTGAGCAGGACGAGTTTTTCTACCGGATAGTTCGATGCAAGATAGCTTGCGATCAAACCACCCATTGAAAAACCGACGACATAAACAGTATCGCATTCCTTCAAGAGCATTTTCAGCTCTTTTTCGGCATGGTGAATCCACTGATCATAGGTGATACCTTTTAAACTAAGCTCTTCACCATGTCCAGGAAGCGTGGGGACAGCTAATTTCCAGTCCGTTCTTTCTTTTAACGATTGAGCAAGGGGCTCTACTTCATATGGCGCCCCGGTAAATCCATGGATTAAAAGACAACCTATCATAACCAATCACCCATTAGTTTTTCTCGTATTTAATCTTTCCCCATTTTAAATCATTTAACCCTTAAAATCCTATAATAACGACTCAGTATAAACGTAAGAAAGATGCCCTGTTAAGGACATCTTGATGTTGTTATTTTTGCAGGGATTGTACCACTTCTTCCAGCTTCATTCCGCGGGAAGCTTTTACAAGGACAATCGTTTCGTTCGTGACGTGTTTTTTCAGTTCGTCACTTAAAGCTTGTTTATCCTGGTATGCAAACACCTTTTCTTCACCAAGCACCTCTCTTGCACCTTTGGCAGTCATTTCACTAAGCTTGCCATAAGTGAAGACAAAGTCGATTTTTCCGGCATCAAGGGAAGTCCCCACCTTGTAATGGTACTCTCCCTCAAGCGGCCCAAGCTCAAGCATATCGCCGAGGACAAGAATCTTGCGGCTATAACCAGTCAGGTTCGCAACGAGATCAATTGCAGCATTCATTGAAGTCGGGCTGGCATTGTAGGCATCATTGATGATCTTCTCGCCTTTTGCGCCTTCTGAGAGCTCCATCCTCATGTTTGTCAGCTTCAGGCCTGCAAATCCTTCATTCATTTTTCCAAAAGGAACCCCAAGGAACTCTGCCGCAAGCATCGCTGCCAGCGCATTTAAAATGTTATGGTTGCCGAGAACCGGCAATTCGAAAGTTTCAGTGCCTTGATTTGTTTTGAACCTGCTTCCATTTTCCATCGGTTCGACGCTGACAGGATAAAGGTCATTATCAGGACTTGATCCAAATGTCTTCAGATTGCCTGTTCCATTATAATCCTTGAGCCTTTCCTGGAGCAGCGGCTCGTCGCCATTAAAAATAATCAAGCCGTTTTCCCGCAGCCCGCTGATAATCTCAAGCTTCGCATCCGCGATCGCTTCCCTTGAACCAAGGTCAAGCAAATGTGATTCGCCAATGTTTGTGATGATGACAGCGTCAGGCCGGCCCATTTCTGTTAAAAATTCAATTTCTCCTTTGCTGCTCATGCCCATTTCAAGCACAGCAACTTCTGTATCTTCCCTGAGGCGGAGAAGCGTCAGAGGCAGGCCAAGATGGTTGTTGAAGTTGCCTTCTGTTTTCTGAACCTTGAACTTTAATGCCAGCAAATCCGCTGTCATATCCTTCGTCGTTGTTTTCCCGTTGCTGCCTGTAATCCCAACTACTTTAATATCGAGTGAATTGCGGTAGCTCCTTGCCAGCTCCTGCAACGCAACTGTTGTGTCTTCAACGATGATGATTGGCAAATCTTCAGGAGGATTCGGAACATCCTTTTGCCATAGTGCAGCTGAAGCTCCGCCATTTGTAATCGCATCTTCTACAAATTTATGTCCATCTGTCCTTTCCCCTTTGAAAGGAATAAACAGATTGTTCTCTTCGATTTTTCGGGTATCGATTGTAACACCCTTGACCATCACATCACCAAAACTGCTGACATCGTTCAATGCGCCTGCCATTTTAGCAATTTCCGCTAGTGTTTTTTGAATCATGATAACTTCCTCCCATAGACAGCAAAAATGAAGGAACACGGCCAAAAAAGCCAATCGCTTCCCTGCCGTGTTTCCCAAGAAGTAAATACCCCACCGCGTTAAAGCGCCGGGGGTCTGACCCCCGGTGCTTTAACGCGGTAATCTAATGTGATGTTGCATTAAAAGGTATACTTGATTTTTTGTTTTTCGGTGTGGCGTTCGATTGCCAGGTTTACTAATTTTTCGATCAGCTGCGGATACTCAACTCCTGTGTGTTTCCATAGCAGCGGGAACATGCTGAATGGTGTGAAGCCAGGCATTGTGTTGACTTCGTTGATCAGGAATTCTCCTTCTTTCGTAAGGAAGAAGTCTGCACGGACAAGGCCTGAGCAATCAAGCGCTTTGAACGCTGTAACGGCCATCTCTTTTATATCTTCATATTGCTGTTCCGTGATTTCAGCTGGAATGATCATCGCTGTATCGCCATCTTCGTATTTAGCCTTATAATCATAGAAATCCTTCTTAGGAACGATTTCACCGACTACTGAGCATTCAGGCTCGTCATTGCCCAATACGCCGATTTCGATTTCACGCGCAACGACACCCTGCTCAATGATGATTTTACGGTCAAATTGGAATGCTTCTTTGAACGCAGCTTCAAGCTCCTCCTTATTTGAAGCCTTGCTGATACCAACACTTGATCCAAGGTTCGCTGGCTTTACAAAGCATGGATAGCCAAGTCGTTCTTCAACCAGGCTGTAAACTTTTTCGTTATCCTTTTCCCATTCGCTGCGAAGGGAAGATACATAATCGACCTGAGGCAGTCCTGCCTGGGCAAAGATGTTTTTCATCAGGACTTTATCCATACCAGCTGCTGATGCTAGGACACCATTGCCGACATAAGGAAGGTTCAATAATTCCAACAGACCTTGTACCGTTCCATCTTCACCGTTTGGACCGTGAAGCAATGGGAAAATGACATCAAGAGTCTGGCTTGATTCCGCACCGCCAGCCTGGAATAGCGCGGGAGTAAATGAAGGGGATGGCAGGTTTGAAGCATCAGAAAACGCAAGAGCTTTCACATTTTCAGCCGGAGCGCTCAATTGAGGACCCTTGACCCATTCTCCTTCCTCCGTTATGTATATAGGATAAATCTCGAATTTTTCAAAATCCAATGCTTTTGTTACAGCCAGCGCTGTCTGCATGGATACTTTATGTTCAGCCGATTTGCCGCCGTAAAGCAGCCCGATTCTTGTCTTCATAAAAATTGACCTCCATTATGATTCACTTTTCAATTCTGATAACATTTATGTCGAGTGTCTTAGCCCGAGTTCATCCCGATTAGCCTATTCCAATCATCCCCATAAAGGAATAATCTTTAAGCGGCCCAGGTCCAGCCATGGCACTTCCGCTTTTTATTTTACCACTTTATATTTTAAGAAGTTAAATGTTATCAATTTTTAATATTAGTTCTCCAGCTATACTATTTCCTCTTTTATTTATATGAAACCTCAAGCCTAGTTTAATACCTGACTGCAGTGAAACAAAAGTACTTTAATTGCTCCATTTCTAGGAAAAGAACCCATTATTCCTGTTTAAAATACCATATGAACCAATTACTAATTCCGTGAAAATGGAATTCTTCAACACAAGGAAAAAATTCGAAACAGAACTTCAAGAATTTAAAAAAACAATTCTCCGCCAATGGAAATAATAAATAAAACCCGCCACGAGGCGAGTTCATCAAAACTATTTAACAATCATCACCGGTGCTTTTACTCGTTTCGCCACTTTATGGCTGACGCTCCCAAGCACCATTTCCTGAAGGCCATTCAATCCGCGGCTTCCGACTACCACTACATCAAAGTCACTCTTGTTAGCATATTCAACAATTGCCGGACCAGGTTCGCCCAATAATTTTTCCAGCTTAAAGTTCAAATCTTCGCTGTTAAACAGGCTTGTCACTGGCTGGAGTCTAAGTCTCCTTTTTTCCTCAACCACAGAACGATCGGGATTGTGGAGTATATCTTCCTTCGATGTCTGTCCATCAATGACGTAAACTACAGTGATTTCACTATCCCCGCTTAATTTTGCCAGTTCTGCGGCTTTTTTTGCCGCTCGCACAGAATGGTCAGAACCATCTGCCGCGAGTAAAATTTTATGAAACATCGATACTCTCCCCCTGCCTATGAATCTATTATCTAATATATAAAAGAAAGCACGCTGAATAGTCAACGTGCTTTTCCAAAATTTATTTAATGCCCGGAAAGCTTGGCGCCCTCCTGTTTATGAACAGCAAGCCTGTCAATCAGATGAGAGCTTGGCTCATTCAAGCCATGCAAACGGACTACCGTACCGTTCTCTCTTAATTTCAGGACAATTTTATCAATTGCCGCAACGGCTGAATCATCCCATACATGTGCATGAGTGAGGTCAATCACTACTTCTTTTGCTGTTTCTTTAAAATCGATGGAGGCAATCAAGTCTGTTACGGAAGCCAAAAACACCTGACCTGTAATAAAATTTCTTCACATTCCGCCATCTTTCATATTTAAACGCTAAAATTACATTCACTAACTGGAATCCGATTACATAAAAAAATCCCTGCGTAACAACAGGGATTCATTCTTCTTTATCCAATCGGCGTACAGATCTCAATATAATGCCCATCAGGATCTGCGGCATAGGCAACTACCTGGCCCCATGGCTTTTCGGTTGGTTCCAATAAAATCGGAACGCCAGCCTCGCGTAATTTTTCTACAGTACCTGTTACATCCTCGGTCACAAAACCAAGTTCAAAGGTCTGTTCCTTCCTTTGTCCATCCGGAATTGGAAGCTTCGTGATCTCCCGGCCGCTTTCCCTTGTGTTCATGGAAAGGACGGTATTGCCTGTTTCATATTCGATATAAGTGCCAAATTCATTGCGAAGCTTCAGGCCAAGCAATTCACCGTAAAAGTGTTTTGTTTTTTCCAAATCCTCAACGTATAAAATAACATACCCTAGTTTTAAATCCATGATTATCACCTCATCTTATACATTCGTGAACAGTTCCAGGATTCCTTCTTCAACGTTGCAGCTGGATAAATATATCCGCCATTCTTTGTGCTTCAGCTTTTCATTACGGATTGTGCTGATCGATAGTTTAAAATTGCTTCCCTTGTACAAGTGTAAATTCCCTGGCTGATCAATTTCCCAAGCGGAGTTGCTGTGCCGGCATAGGATATTAATCCTCCTTGCTGAGTAGCGGCGATACAAATACTGTCCGTGGAAATTCCAGGTGATGTGCCAGCTGTGCCAGAATGGCTTCCATCCATTTCCTGCAAGACACTCACCTTCGCTTCAGCCGCCGTCATCGCGCTCTGGATAAAAGCTTCCTCGGAAATTTTCCCGTTAATGAACAACCATGTATTGATATTACGCGGAAGGTCCCTCGACGTGTTTCCTGCTGAGACCAGCACAAAAATCGAAAATTCATCAGCTTCGAAAAGCTCGTAGGAGGCAGTCTCTGCCGGAACAGCGGTCATCATGCCGACCGTTTCACTTGGAAGAAAGCCGTTCTCCTGCAAATATTCCGCCATTTCCGCCTTATGGTCGCTGCAGTTATATTCTGCTGGAACAATCCTGTTCACAAATGAACGATGCCAACCTATCCCCGCACCGGTGATTCCCGATGACATCGTCCTTAACGGGATCGGTGACTTGAGGACGATACGGTCATTGCACATATCGAGCTCCCTCGAATCGATTTTCACGTTTTGTTTCTCCCCATCCCCAGCTTTCGGTAGCAATAGCAGCTGCGGCTTTGCGATTTCAGGATGTGGATGATTTTTCACTTCAGTTTTATACACCTTCCGAATCCGCTCTTCTTTTAAAACTTCCACAGGTGTATCAACGATTAAAATCTGTCCATCTTCCATCAGCAGCAATCGGTCACAATATAGCGATGCTAAGTTCAAATCATGAAAAATAGACACAACCGTCAATTCTTCTCCAACAGTCCATTTTTTCAGCAAATCGAGCAGTTCTTTTTGAAAAGAAAGGTCGAGGTGATTCGTTGGCTCATCAAGCAGAAGGATCTTCGGCTGCTGGGCAAGAGCCTGGGCCAGGAACACCCGCTGTTTTTCGCCTCCGGATAATTCAGCAATGGACTTCCCTTGTAAATGGGTGATTCCCGTCTGGTCCATCACCTTTTGAACAATGAACTCATCGTCTTTCGTCCAGCTGTTCAGCCATCCTTTTTGGTGTGCGTAACGGCCAAGCGATACCGTTTCCTTTACACTGTAAGGAAAGGCCTGGTCAGCATGCTGCGGGAGCACTGCCATCAGCCGGGCAAGCTGCTTTGGAGTGTAGTCATCCAACGGCCGGCCATCAAGGGCAATACCACCTTTTTTCGTACTCAAAGCACCGGATATCATTTTTAACAAAGTGGTTTTCCCGCTTCCGTTCGGACCAAGAATGCCAAAGAGCTCCCCTTTTCCCACGGCAAACGATATCCCCTTCAGGACTTCTCCTCCCGAATAGCCTCCTGTTAAATCGTTAACGGTTATCATCATCCAGCACTTCTTTCCTTACGATTTCTCATTAAAATAAACGCAAACACCGGAGCGCCAATCAGCGCCGTAATCACACCGATCGGCAGTTCGGCCGACGCAATCACGGTTCGTGATACAAGATCGGCCAGAATCAGAAAGCCGCTGCCGATTAAAACCGATAGCGGAAGCAAATGTCTGTGATCCGGCCCCCAAATAGTCCTTGTTAAATGGGGAATGACCAATCCGACAAAGCCGATTGTTCCTGACACTGCAACAGCTGAACCTGTCAACAGCGCGCCTGACAGGAGAATCAACAGTTTCCTTCTTTCCACATTGACGCCAAGATGCTGGGCACGCTCTTCTCCAAAGGACATCGCGTTCAGTTCCCGTGCATTTGCCATCAAAATGACCAGACCAACAATAAAGAATGGAAGGATTATTTTTATATACTCCCAGCCCCTCATCGATACGCTGCCAAGCAGCCAGCCGATAATTTGCCGCAGCTCCTCTCCGGAAAGGGCAATCATCAACGAAATGAACGCACCGAGAAAGGAGCTTAAAATGATTCCAGTTAAGATGATCGTTTCTACCCTGAGCAGCCGGTCGATTTGCCGGGCAAAAAATAACACAAATAGAATCGTTGCGAATGCAAACAAAATGCTAAGCACTGGCAGCGTGAAAGACTTGACAATAGGAAGCGATATCCCCAAAAACAAGGTAATAACCGCGCCTATTGAAGCTCCTGAAGAAATTCCTAATGTATATGGATCTGCCAGCGGATTCCTTAACAGTCCCTGGAAGGCTGCTCCTGCCATGGCAAGGGACGCACCGACAAGACCTGCAAGCAATACGCGCGGCAACCGTATCTCCATTACAATACTTACATGCATCGGAACGATTCCCTGTCCCTGAAAGCGGAAAATTTCAGCACCAATGATTTTAATAATAGCGGGTACAGGGATGGGAACAGTTCCGATTGATATGCCAAACAGCATCGATATAATTAAAAAGGCTGTAGCAGCAACATATGCTGAACCTTTTTTATTTAAAAACGTCCGGATATATGGCTTTTGCAAGCTCCTCTGCTCCTTCAGCCAGCCTTGGACCTGAACGGGTAACGAGGTCGGAATGGACATCGAAAACCTGCTGGTCCTTGACGGCTTTTACATTTTTCCAGCCCGGTCTCGCAAGTACCTGCTCAACCGGCTTTTCTGAGTAATAACCATAGGTTGTGACAACGACGTCCGGATTACGCTCGACGATTGCCTCTTGATCGACCTTTGGCCATCCTTCCATATCGCCAATCGCGTTTTTAGCACCAATTAAAGCGAGCATTTCATCGATGAAGGTGTTTTTTCCTGCAGCATAGATTTCTGGTGCAGGGGAAACCTCGACGAATACTGTCTTTTGCTCATTCTCCTTAATGCTCTCAGCCTGTTTCTTCAGCTCTGAAAATCTATTTTTCATATCATCAACAAGTTCAGCGGCCTTTTCCTGCTCGCCTATCGCTTTTCCGATCATCTCAATGGATGTGTATACTCCGTCAAATTTCTGTGCATCATTCACGACCACGACAGCAATTCCTGCATCCCGCAATTGCTGAAGGCCAGCTGCTGCACTATCAGCCGTTGACTCATGTGCAAAAACCAGGTCAGGTTTCAGCGAAATCATTTTTTCTACATTGAATTCCATCCCGCCGATTTTTTCCTTCGACATCACTTCTTCAGGATAATTATCAAAATCCGTCACTCCAACAATCGCATCGCCATGATCAAGTGCATAAACGATTTCCGTATTGCTTGGAATCAGTGATATGATTTTTTCCGGTTTTTCTTTAATTACTACTTTATCATTAAGTGCATCTTTTACCGTTACCGGGAATTCTGTCTGCTGTTCCTCGGTGGCTTTTTCCTTTTGTTTCGGTTCGGATTGTTTGTCTCCACATCCGCCGAGCACGATGACCGCCATTAGCATGGCCAATAAGAATGAATAGTACTTTTTCAATTGCTTCTCCTCCATTTTTGGTTTTCCGCTATGTGCGGAAAAGCTTCTTAATAAAGTGTCTCTGTTAAACAAGTCTGTTGATTTTCGTTCCAGGCGCTTCGCTTTCCGCGGGGCTGGCGCTGAGCCTCCTCGTCGCTTCGCTCCTGCGGGGTCTCACCTGTCCAGCTTGAGCCCGCAGGAGTCTACGCGCCTTCCACTACAATCAACAGGGTATTAAAAATCATCATTCAGCTTTAACAGAGCCATAAAATAAAAAAACATCTCCACCTAAAGGGGAGATGTCCGAGTAAGCAAATGTTCTTTAAAATACAAAAAGACATAGAGCCTGTCGGCACCTCCCTATCCTCGTAGGTTTGCTGGTGCAATGAACAGGCAGGTCTCCTGGCTCATGGTCATCGCTTGCTGCGCCTTCCCATACTTTGTACAGTGACATTTTGCAGCTCGCTTCCATTCACAGTGGCGGGACCGCGTTGGATTTACACCAACTTCCCTTTTAAGTCTTGTTTTCATAAGGCTTTGCATAGCCTTAAAAGACACCCGATTCATATGATTATGTAATTTTCCGCTAAATCCAATTATACACGATGGCGGAAAAAATGCTTCAAAAAAGATCAAATTTCGCTGCAAACAGGATTATAGTGCCTGCAGGCTCCATTCCTTCAGCTTTTTATCGAATACAAGTTTGCCGTCGCAAGCATTCCCGCTTGCTTCTTTAAATTCATCATACATATCATCCATATTGGAAAAATCGCCGATAATCCAAATCGGGATTTCAAGCCGGTTGCGGTTTTGCTGCATATTCTTTAGGGAAAAGACGGCGCCTTCCTTCAAAGCAGGAGTCAGCGATTTTAAAATTTCCTTGCTGACAGATGGGTAGGATTTCTTTTTCCTAATACCAAGCAATGTTTTCTCAGGCTTCAATTCACCAAGTTTGCCGGCAATCACAATTCCGAGCATGCGGAAAAAGTCATTGAAGTTCCGGTAATACGTCTTATTGAACCAGCCATCTTCGTGTGCAAGATAAGCAAAACGGTTGCCCAGCTGATTATAGAATGGGAGCTTCAGATGATGCTTAATATGTCCAAGATAGAGGAGTTCCGCTATTTCCTGACCTGTAAGCACATTCAGCGCTTCAAGTTCCTCAAAATCAATCCAGCAGAAATCCCCGAAGGCATGTACATTTTCCACAACAAGTTTTTCCACACTATCTTCCGGGACATACTCAAATAAGGTATGCCTGTTAAATTCACCATCTTCATATTGATGCTTCAGGAGCAGCAAATGATTGAGTGAATCCGATAATGAGCGGGCAAATTCAAAAAATTCGATTCCGTATGAAAGGACATATTGATCCCGGTCGTTCAAATGGACATATACCATTTCCCGGTTATAAGGATGGTGCTTTTTCAAGGGGCAAACCTCCCGGACAATTTCTTGGCTGTGAAGATGGATTGTGGATTCAAATTCGCGAAAGAACGAATTTGAGTTCAGACAAATTGAGCTACATTTCCGTTCATAATGACGCTCATTCCATTCTAACAAAAAACATCAAAAATAGCTTATTTTGATACGCAAAATTTTTCCGGTATAATTGCAGCTTTTCGGATAAAAAACATCTTTATTATTGTCTATCCCTGCCAAAAGAATCCCGACCGCTGAAGCAGATAATATTTGGCCCAAACTGTTTATATGGAGCAACTAAATGTTCCCATCCTTCGTCTATTATTTCTGTATAAGAAAATGTTTCCTCCAGAGGCATTGTAAGGATATTTTTTCTTTGTTAGCATAAATTTGTAAGTATCAAGAGACAGATTGGACAGGGTGTATGTTATGGGAAATCCTTCGAAAAAGTATGATCGGTTTGACTGGACATTGACATTCATTTTGATGCTGTTTTTTCTGACAAGCTGCGCAGCCATTTACAGTGCGCAGAAAACTGGACAATACAGTGAGAACTTCATGTTCAAGCAAATATTCTGGTACGTCGTCGGCGCAGGCATCATCGGTGTTGTCATGCAATTTGACAGCGAGCAATCAAGGAGGCTTTCCTGGTATTTATACGGATTTGGCATTTTCCTTCTTATCGGATTGTACCTTGCGCCTGCCAGTATCGCTCCCCATATCAATAATGCAAAAAGCTGGTTTGTCATCGATCCAATTGGTTCCATCCAGCCTTCAGAATTCATGAAAGTCTTTCTGATTCTCGCCCTCAGCAAAGCCATTTACATCCACCATGAAAAACATGAAAGAAAGACCTTCCAAACAGACTTGCTACTCTTTATCAAACTGGGAGCGATTACTGCGTTCCCACTCGGACTGATTATGCTTCAGCCTGACCTCGGAACAGCGCTTGTTATCCTTGCCATCTTCACCGGCTTGATTCTCGTTTCCGGCATCACCTGGAAAATCATTTTGCCTCTTTACGGCGGCGGTGCGGCGCTTGGTGCGGGAATTCTATATCTCGTCATCTGGAAACCTGAAATACTCAAGGAATATTTAAAAGTGAAGACCTATCAGTTTGGACGCATTTATGCCTGGATCGATCCTGAAAGCTACCAGAGTGAGTATGGCTACCATTTGATCAAATCACTAAGAGCAATTGGCTCTGGGATGCTGACTGGTAAAGGCTTCAGCGGCCGGGAAGTATATATCCCCGAAAGCCATACGGATTTTATTTTCAGTGTGATTGGAGAAGAATACGGTTTCGTGGGCGGGAGCGTGGTCATCAGTCTCTTTTTCCTGTTAATCTATCATTTAGTAAAAACAGCTTTGGATACAAACGATCCATTTAATACTTATATAAGCGCTGGTGTGATCAGCATGGTCACTTTTCATGTCTTTCAGAATATTGGAATGACTATTCAGCTGCTGCCAATCACCGGCATCCCTTTGCCCTTCATCAGCTACGGCGGCAGCTCACTCATGGGCAATATGCTCGCCATGGGTCTGATCTACGGCATTCACTATCACCATAAAACATATATGTTTGCATCAAATGACAGGAGTTTTAACTAATGAAATTAATCAGCCATTACCGCGACAATGATCTTTTAAGAAACAGTTTTATCGATCTCGCCCATGAAATTTTCGGCATCAATTTTAGCAGCTGGCATGAATTGGGGTATTGGGGCAACCGCTATATCCCTTACTCCTATGCAGACGGGGACAAAATCGTCGCGAATGTGTCAGTCAACAAGCTTGACTTTATTATTGAAGGAGCCAGCTGCAGAGCTTTGCAAATTGGCACCGTGATGACCCATCCTGATTACCGCAGCAAAGGACTGTCAGCAATCCTGATGAATCATATTCTGGAGGAGTACAAAGATCAATACGACTTCATGTACCTTTTTGCCAATGACAGCGTTCTCGATTTTTACCCAAAATTCGGATTTGAACGGGTGGAAGAATCATTATATACGGTAAAATCCCCTTCAGGCTTTGAAGTGGAATCACAAGAAACGGTGAACCCTTCTTCAAATACAGTGGCAGGCTCCAACTATCCAGAGTACCAGTCTTCTGGCTTTGCGAAGGAATCTGAATCTGCTTCAGCTTATAGTGAAAAATTGTTAAGAAAGTTGGATATCTCCAATACCAAGGACCTTCAGTTAGTCGAAAAAATGGTTTCCGAAAGAATGCCTGTTTCAAAGGTGTTTGGCACGGCAAATTCAGGCTGCATTTCGATGTTTCATGTACTGAATGTATTTCCAGAATCCCTTTATTACTCGGAGCAGGAAGATGCGGTCATTATTTTTTCAAAAGAGGAGCGCACAGTTCACCTGATTGATTTAGTCAGCAAGTCACCGATAAACATAGAAAAGATTCTTGCTGCAATAGCCGATGGAGTCACAAACGAGATTGTGTTCCACTACACACCTGATTATCAAGAACTGGAATATTCACTCAGTCCATTTGAAAGAGAGGGTGCCCTTTTTGTAAAAATAAACGGCAGCCTATCCTTTCCACTGCATGCAAAACACCCTGTTACATCTGAGGCATAAGAAAAAGGCTGAGGATCCTCAGCCTTTTTTTGGTATGTGTTTTGCTTGATTTATTTTCACAAAAGAACGGGCAAAGAAATAGACAATGAAGATGCTCATGATTGCCAGGCCTGTTTTATTTAAAGCAAACAGCTTCAGCACGGCTCCTGCAAGTGTAGCAAGGTAAAGCATGCCAAGCATCGCATTCATTTCCTTGTTCTGAAAATAACCCGTCAGTCTCGCGCCGAATTGAGAGCCAATCAGCCCGCCGGCGATCAGCATCAAGCCGATCACATAGTCGATCTCGGTTTTGACAGCGTAGGATACGAAACCAACACTCACGATCAGGAGAACTGCAAAAAGGCTTGTCCCAACAGCCTTCTTCGGATTAAATCCAAGCATCGTGATGATCAGCGGCACAATGATGAAGCCTCCTCCTACACCGAGCGCAGCAGAAGCGAAACCGCCGACAAATCCGATCGCCATTAATTTAGGCACTGAAAATGATTCGGGTGCGATGACGCCTTCGTCTGACTTTTTGCCCTGGCGAATCATACTGAACGCAAAATAAGCGAGCAATACGATATACATGAATGGGATCACGATATCATCCCAGCCACGGGCTTCAAGATAATAAACCATCGGTCTCGCCAGCTGTGTAGCCGCAATTCCGCTCGTTCCCATGATCAGTCCCTCTTTCCAGAGGATATTTTTCAGCTTAATATGGGCTGTGATTCCCGATAAAGAGGTTCCCACCGTAAAAAACAAGCTTGTCGTGATGGCTTGAAGTGGAGAGAATCCCATCAGCAGTAAAATCGGCGTCAGGATGAACCCTCCCCCTACTCCAAAGAATCCCGACAAAACACTGATCAGTCCGCCAAGCACAAAGAAAAGTATGTATTCCATTTACAACATCCTTTTACATTCAAATTCTTCTTTAGGATACCATGTTCACTTGTATAATTGGCTCTTAACGATGCAGTAATGTTATACTTTCTACTATATCAATTTAAAGGAGTAACTGCTTAATGTCTGAATGGATACATACTTTTGAAGATTGGCTGCTTGAATTCGGCTCTGTTGGACTATTTATTGTGTCCTTTATGGAGTCCTCCTTCTTCCCGATCCCGCCTGACGTTTTGATGATCCCGATGGGAATTGCAAACCCTGACCGGGCGTTCTGGTACGCCTTCCTTACAACGGCCGGATCCGTTCTTGGAGCACTGCTGGGATGGTATATCGGAAAAAAGGTTGGCCGGCCAATCCTGCGATATTTTATAAAAGAAGAAAAAATTATCAAGGTAGAAACGTATTTTGAGAAATATGGCGCGATGGCAATCTTGATTGCTGGCTTCACGCCCATTCCATATAAAGTATTCACGATTTTCTCTGGAATCTCCCGAGTTAAGATCCCGACACTCATCATCTGGTCGATCATCGGCCGAGGAGCGCGATTCTTCCTTGAAGCCGCGATCATTGTTGCCCTTGGGGACAAGGCGATGCCGTTTATTGAACAGAACTTCGCCATCCTGACAGCAGGTGTAGGCGGAGTGGCGATTGTTGGTTATCTGATTTACCTGTTTGTGCGCAAGACAAAAAAAGCGTGATGATTTCAGCCGGACCCAGGCGACTGGTTCCGGTTTTTTTGTTAGTGAAGAATTATAAAAAGAACTCCCCCCTCAAAACCCTTACAATATCCAGCCTGAGGATTTCTCCTGTCTGCATCTCTTACAAGTCCTTTCCCAGCGCTCAAAGATCCTGTTTTGACTCTTTCATATTTCTGGAGACTTCCAAAACACTTGTCAGAAGCAATATATACATCCCTGTTTACATTGCCATCATTTGGGTAGATTAAAGTATGCTTGCTAGCTAACTAAGATTTTTTCCTAATAGATTCATTGTTTGCAGCGCCAAGTTAGCTGATATCACAAAGCCAAATGAATAAGGAGTGAGAAGTTTGTACAATAATTTTTATAACAGTTGGGACGGCATCCTCGGCAAACTGCCAAATGTGCTGATCGCTCTTGCTGTCCTGTTAGTTGGATGGCTTGTGGCAAAATTGATTGAAAAAGCGGTTTACAAAGGACTGCAAAAAACAAGCCTTGATAACAAGCTTTTTTCTAACATGAATAACAAGAAATATTCAGCAGAGAAAATCATCAGTAAAATCGTCTATATTTTGATTCTAGTATTCGTCTTCATCATGTTCTTGAACATCCTGGATTTATATATTCTTACTGAACCGCTCGTTGGAATGATTTCTACGATCACATCAGCGATCCCGAATATTTTAAAAGCAGGAATTATTCTATTATTTGCCTGGCTGATTGCTTCAGGATTGAAGTTCCTGATTCAAAAAGGCGGCAAGACATTAGGTGTACATGAAAAACTAAGCAAGTACAAGCTGACAGATGATAACATGCAAACAACAAGTGCAGTCGACAAGGTTGCTAACATCGTGTTCTATCTTGTGCTGCTGATGGCATTGCCGGCAGTTTTATCAGCACTCAATTTAGGCGGAGTATCCGAGCCGTTCGAAAACATGGTTCAGGGTATCCTGAGCTTCATCCCTAAATTGTTCGCTGCAGCATTAATCCTATTCGTCGGTTACTTTGTCGCTAAAATTGTCCGCGATATCCTGACAAACTTTCTGCAGAGCATTGGGACCGAAAAATTAGTCCATCGTTTTGGGTTATCCCGTTTATTTGAGGGTACGAGTCTTTCCCGTGTAATCGGTACAATTGCTTTTGTATTCATCTTGATCCCGACTGTGATTGCAGCACTTGAGCGCCTTGATATTGAAGGTATCTCAACTCCGGCGATCGCTATGCTTAATGACATCTTGACGATGATTCCTAACATCGCCGTTGGGATTGTTCTAGTTTTAATCGGTCTGTGGCTTGGCAAATGGCTTAAGAGGTTCACAACAGATTTATTAAGACGTATTGGTCTTGATTCCTATTTTAAAGGGATGGGCGTCGCTAAACGTCCAAACTCATTGAACTTTTCTGAAGTCATCGGCTATATTGTCCAGGTTTTCGTCGTCCTTCTATTTGTAGCGGAAGCACTGAATGTTGTGAAACTAGATTTCTTCGTGGGTCTCGCCACAGCGGTCATCGGTTATATTCCACACGTTGTAGCCGCGCTGGTCATCCTTGGTGTCGGCCTATGGCTGGGCAGTCTTGCGAAAAAGGTCCTTGGCAGCGTCCTGCAGGGTGAATCCTCCAACGTGCTTGCCACGATCGCCAAGTATGCGATCATAACAATCTCTGTGTTTATGGCACTTGATCAATTAGGAGTAGCTCCAGCTATTGTGAATGCTGCGTTCATCCTGACTCTAGGCGGACTCGCTTTAGCATTTGGACTGGCATTCGGACTTGGCGGCAAGAACTTCGCGTCAAAATATTTGGCTAAGTTCGATGATCAGATCGAAAAAACAAGCATCAATAAGGCAGCGGTGCAGCAGCAGAAAATGAAAAATAACAACCCAGTAAACCCTGGCACACCGCCAACACCGCCGAACCTGAGCAATCTGAACCAGACAGGACCTAACAATCCATTGGATTTAAATAATAATCATGATCCACTGAACCCATAAAATTAAAAAGCACAGCTGCTATAATGGCAGCTGTGCTTTTTGTATGTATTAACTGAAATTATCAATGAAAAAGATGACTAGAAATACTATGAAGGCATAAAAACTAAGATGCAATAGCACGGTAGTGAGAAAGTCCTTCAGTTTTTCAAACGAAATCGGTTCACTTTTCCTTGTTCTTGCTCTCATACACCTTTTATCCTCCTTAGAAAATCTATCCAATCTCTCCATAACTTTGAAAATATCATAGCATATTCTACTAATTTTGTATTTTAATTTTTTTAATAGGCTGCCATGAAAATAAGGGAGTCGGTAATGCTATTTTACAGACCTCATATCGTTTATAGTTTTTGCCTGAGTGGCTCTGTTACACTCGTCTGGTTGGCGATACTGATCCTGCATAACTTAAAATCAGCCCACATAAAACAAAGAACCCTCTTAATAAGAGGGTCCCTTCGCAATTATCGCTGTCCGTAGCTTTCAAATTTCTTCACAAGCAGCTGCATTTCTTCATCAGAAAGCAGTTTCGGTTCACCAATTGCTTTTGCCTGGTAAAAGATCTGGGCACTGAATTCGATTTCTTCCGCAACAGTGAATGCTGTCTCAATATTATGGGCGCCAGCAATCATTCCGTGATTGGCGAGAAGAACTGCTCTTCTGTCAGCCATTCCTTCAAATGCTTTTTCCGCAAGCTCATTCGTCCCGAACGTCGCATACGGAGCGCATCTGACATTCGGTCCGGCAAATGCAACCAAATACGACACCGGCGGAATGTCCCAGCCTAGTGAAGCAATGGTTTTCGCGTAAGGAGAATGTGTGTGGACCAAAGCATTCAGATCGTCGCGGCGCTGATAAAAGATCAAGTGCATATCCAGCTCGCTCGATGGCTTTTTGCTGCCATCCACCACTTCGCCCTTCAAATTGATAATGACGACATCTTCCGGCTTCGTATCGAAATAATCGATCCCGCTCGGACTGATGGCAACCAGCTCTTTTTCACGGTTAAAAATGCTGATATTCCCGCCAGTGCCCTTTGTCAGTCCGCTTGTAATGATTTTTTTGCCATATTCTACGACCTTCATCCGTTCTTCTAGAAGTAACATGGCCTAAAGCCTCTCTTTCAAAGTCTAGATTAGGAACGTCTTATTATTGCACATTATGGTTCAAAGCTGAATCCTTTAATACACGTAAAAAATCTTCTCCCGTTTTAAAACGGGCGGCTTTCAGGATGAATTGCTTTGCCGCTGTAAGGCAAAGCCTTTCTGCTTTTACCCGCTGCTGCTCGTCTGAAATGGTGGTAAGATCTTTGACCTTTGCCAAACCGGCGATGCGGCGGACCATTTCCATTCCCGTTACAGCCGCTGTATCCTTAAGGACAGTATCCAAATACCAGCGGTCGAAGCCTCGTTCTTTCGCCATAATCTCAGTGACATTTCCCTTCCAGCTTGCAAGGAATTTTTCCGCAAAAAGATCGACGGTGTCCCTGATTGTCTCTTCTAACCATGAAAGGTACTTCTCATCTGCCTTCGTTACATGAGCTCTTGACCATGCGAACATCAGGTTTGCGACCACGTTTCCTGCGTCATAGCCCATTGGACCATAGAAAGCGAACTCCGGATCAATGACCTTAGTCGAATCTTCTTTTACAAAAACAGAACCAGAGTGAAGATCACCATGGACAAGGGCCTGGGCATTCGTCATAAACGCGAATTTCAGCTTCGCTGCTTCAAAGCGCAATGCGTCATCAGCATAGATGTTCTGTTCAATCCATTCCTTGTTAGCCGGGAACAGGTCATTGCGATTATTATGGTCTGTGAAAGGTTCAGAGTATACCAGGTCCTCGGAAATTTCGCACAATTCAGGGTTGATATAGTCCTGAACACGAGCCTTCTTCTCCTTATGTTCCATAACCACATCCGAAGTCAGCAGCAGGGTATTGACCATAAATGTCGTCAGATCATCCGCTAGCTTTGGAAAAATACGCTCTTCCATCAGTGCTGTCCGCAGAATGGTATGGTCCGACAGATCCTCCATGACGCAGCAATTCATCACATTGTCATATAAATAAACTTCGGGAACAAGGCCAGGGGCCAGCTCTCCTTCAAGCTTCAAAACATTTGACTCGATCCTGATTCTGTTCGTTGAAAGCTTGAACTCATCTGAAATCCTCGCCGTGTCGCCTGCCTGTTTTACAATCACGGATTTGCCAGACTCTTCATCGATCACACGAAATACATAGTTTAAATTGCCATCGCCAATTTCAGCGCACTTCAAATTATTTGAGCCGTCAAAAAAGCTGGTTTTGGATTTTACATATTGAATGACCTCATCGGCATTCATCAAAAAGTATGAATTAAAATCTGCCATGGTGTTGACCCCTTTCCCGAAAAAACAATTATAGAAATCTTTTAAAAATTATTATATCTCAATATTCTTAATTGAGGCACTAATTCTGTTTTAAAAACGAGGAAAATTCTGCTTCGCACTAACACTAGCAAGAAGCAATAAAAAAGAAGACGGATTTCTTCCGCCTTCCTCATTCACATGGCAGCAGGATGGTGAAGGTTGTTCCCTTGCCCTCTTCGCTATCAACGATAATTCTGCCTCTCATCCTGTGGACGATATCATAAGAAATCATCAGCCCAAGGCCTGTTCCTTTTTCCTTGGTAGAATAATAAGGGTTGCCGAGACGCTCAAGCTGGGCTTTGCTCATCCCGACGCCCTCATCCCGGAATTGGACTTTCACCTGGCCCCTGTCCATTTTTGCGATGATATAAATGCTTCCGCCTCCAGGCATAGCTTCTATTCCATTTTTTATGATATTAATAAAAACCTGCCTGATTTCATGGGCATCCGCCCTGATCCAAAGTTCCTTTTCTATCCCTTCAACTAATTCCGTATTTGCCAGATGGGAGTACGACCTCATGAAATCGATAATCTCTTTCAAAAGGCTGCTTAGATTCATTTTAGCCGTACTGCCGGTGTTCGGTTTCGCCAGCGATAAAAAATTATCGATGATCGTTTGAGTTCGATCCAGCTCCTGCAGCGAAATGGAAATAAAAAGATTCTGATCGTCACTCAAATTTCTTTCTCCCTGCAGCACCTGCATGAAGCCTCTGATGGTCGTCATTGGATTACGGATTTCATGGGCAACCGATGCTGCCAGCTGGCTGATGGCCGAAAATTTCTCGGCCTTGTGCAATTCATGCATCATCTTTAACTGGAAGTTTGTCATTTCTATTATGTAAATCGTTGCAGACAAAGCAATGAAGGAAACGATTGAAAACACCAGCAAATAGAGGTATTCTTGTTGATTGCCAGAGTTGATCAGGGCTGCCAGCCTCGTCGAAGTGATCAGTGAATAAACAAAGAGTCCCAGTGCAATCTTCTTTTTAACGGATGAGTTCTGGTACATTTTTTCTATCGCGAAAAATAAAATTACAATAATGGCGTAATTAATCGCAGTGACGGTTAATCCTCCAAAATCCACAAAGCCTTTTAATATCAGCATAACGGCAACAAGCAAGATTCCATCTGTCTTGCTTAGATAGAAAAAGGCAATGAATACCGGAATCAATTTCAAATCAAATTCCATCCCGGCCTCGAATCTAACCGGGAAAGCCATCGTCAATAATAAAGCGGCCAAAATCGACAACTTAAAATATTGCTTATGGTACACAGCCCGCTTTTGCATCAATAAGAAATTGTACATAAATCCAAGCGAAAGGATTATAGATAAATGAAGGATTAAATCTTTTAAAAACTCTACCATTAATGCTCCTCCGGGAACGGCCAGAATGTAAATAAATAGAAACTTATGATCCACTTCTTATTATCCACTGCCCAGCGCATTTCTTCAACGGGAAAATTCAGATTTTTTAGATATTCTAAAAAATCGCTTCCATTGAAAAGTTTTATACTGGGTCTAAAGAACTTATGCTATAATGAAATCAACCATTGCTTTACCGCAGTAAAAACCCCACTCTAACCAAGTGGGGTTTTTTGTTATGTATTTATAGACTTTTTTGTTATGTATTTATAACAAAAAACCTTTCACACACTAAAGCGCCGGGGGTCAGACCCCCGGCACTGCAACGCGTTAAACCACTGGGGATCTGACACCCAGTACGGTGGTGTGCTAAAGCAGGGTATAAAAAAACAAGCTCTGATTACTCAGAGCTTGTTTGTATGTGCCAATCGTTATTATAGTTTTGTAACGTTAGCTGCTTGTGGTCCACGAGCGCCTTGTTCTACGTCAAAAGAAACTTCTTGACCTTCTTCAAGTGATTTGAAACCTTCGCCTTGGATAGCTGAGAAATGTACGAATACGTCTTCTCCGCCTTCGCGTTCGATGAATCCAAAACCTTTTTCTGCGTTAAACCATTTTACTTTACCGTTTTCCATTTTTGTTGCCTCCTAGTGTGTAATCCACACAATTTGTTACTATTCTTGCTCTCAGTGATATCCAGGCGAAAAAGCATTACATGTTCTTCCCTTACATACCGGCAAAAATAATTCTTCCTAAGAATAACAGAAATAATAGAATTGTGCAAGCTTTAAAAGAAATACCAAAATATAGGATAAATTTATAAATCGAACAAAACTAGTCAATAATGGTAGAGCAAGAGCTTATATGACCCGCTTATAATTCCGGAAAGAAAGTAAAAAAATATGTTATAATAAAAAGATATGAAAGGGCGTGTCTAATTGAAAAGCTCGAGCAACTTATACAAAGCTGGTCAGTCAGTGAACATTAAAGAGACTGGGGAAACTGTTACGATCATGAAATCCCAATATGTTAAAAACATGAAGAGGTTTTCTTATATTGTAAAGGAACATCCCAGCACTTTTTATTTCGAGGAAGAACTAGAAAAAAGCTAATGACTTCTGCTAAAGCGCGCCCACATTGATGAGCACGCTTTTTTATTTGGAAAAATAACACCGAAAATTTTCCCAACTCTCATTCTCGCTTATACGTTCAATTCAACCTCTTCAGCCATCACCTTCTGCGGCCACAGGCTGTATTTTCCCAGCTTCACCATGATCGCAGGCACCAAAATGGTCCGTATCAGGAATGTGTCGATCAACACGCCTATGGCGACTGTAAATCCAAACATGAACAATTCCATGATTGGCTGGGTGATCAGGACGGCAAATGTCGCAGCCAGAATGACTCCTGCGGAAGAAATGACTCCCCCTGTATGCGCCAGTCCGAGGCTGATAGCTTCTTTGATCGGGTGTTTTCTCGCTTCCTCTTTTATCCGGGAAATCAGCATGATATTATAATCCACCCCTAAAGCCACAAGGAAAATAAAGGTGTACAAAGGGATTCTGTAGCTGATTTCCGTATAGCCGAAGAATTGGTCAAAGATAAATGAGCCAGCTCCAAGCGCTGTAAAATATGACAGGATGATGGTCGCCATCATGTAGATGGGTGCAAGCAGTGATTTCGTCTGCAATCCCAGCAATAGCATTATGACAACAGTGGTTAAAACGACCACCACCATCGTATCCCTATCATTCACTTCCCGAATTTCCGCCTGCTTCGCTGTTTCACCAGCAAAATAAAGCTTTGCCCCTTCCAGACCGGCATTGTTAATGAGCTCAGACTTGTCATGGTGAATCCCGTTTAATAGATCAAATGTTTTCTGATCATAAGGATTCCCGGAAAATACAATCTCCAGCGAAGCCGCTTTGCGGTCCTCCGAAAAAGATGAATCGAGTTTCATTGCCTCCATTGGATTTTTCGATAAAAAGTCCGGATTGACCATTTCAACCCCTTTAACTTCCAGCAGCTCGTCTCTCAACAACTGGAGCTTCTCCAAGTCCAATTTCTGGCTGCTTTCAACGACAACCGTTGTAGGCGCCAACTCCCCTGGAGAGAAATTCTTTTCCAGGATTTCATACCCTTGACGTGACTCGATATCATCAGGGAATGACTTGATCAAATTGAAGGAGTACTCTATGTTCAATGTGTTCAAGGCAATGATGACAAGCGGAATCAGCACAAAAAAACTGCTTTTCAATGGATTTTTTACAACAACAGAGCCGAGATTCGCCCAAAAGGTTTGTTTTGCCTCTGCTGTAAAATCGACCTTCGGGATCGCTGGCCAGAACGCTTTTCTTCCAAAGAGAACATATAAGGCCGGCAGCAAAGTGAGTCCGCCTAAAATGATCAGCACTAAAGCAAGCGAGAATACCGGAGCAAAGTTCCGGTATGGTTCATAAATAGCAGCAAACAAGACGAGCATCGCTGCAAGGACCGTACCTCCGCTAAAGAGAATCGGCTCTGTAACCTCCTCCATCGCCCGCTTCATTGCTGTGTATTTATTTTCCTCTTTCTTCAATTCTTCCTTAAAACGCGCCACTATGAACAAGGAATAATCAGTTAATGCAGCAAAAAGCAGGATCGACATAATCGAGGTCGATTGGCTATCAATACCCATGCCCGCTGAGCCAAAAATACCGATTGTTTTATTTACTACCTCATAGACAATCCCCGCTCCCAATAACGGAACGAAAGCCAAAAGTGGTGAACGGTAAATCAGGATTAACAAAACAAAGATCAACCCCATCGTTCCAAGCAGCAGGACCACATCAGCTCTAGCAAAAATGCTGATCATATCGGCGACAATACCAGCTGGGCCGGTAATAGCCAGCTTCACTTCATCATTGGACTTTAATTCTGCTTTCGCCATCTTGCCTAACTTCTCGATCGTCTCGTTAATCGACTTACGCTCAAGATTTTCCTTCAATGACACCGGTAAAATCAATGTCGTATTGTTTTCTGATAGAAACGACGCTTTTGCCTGAGGAGGCAGCTTATGAAAAGGAACAACCGACTTTACAGGTTCAAGCTTCGCCGTTTCTATTTTTTTGCTGATTTTATCAATAACCGCAAAATCGGTATCGGTGAATTCACCCTTCTTAGTAAAAACAAGCAATGCTGGCGTACCTTTATCCTCTGGAAAATACTCTTTCAATTTTTCATCCGCTTTAATTGAAACAGAATCCTCCGGCAGGCCCGACTCATTGATGCTAGTCGCATAATCACTCGCTCCCGGTGCCAGCCATCCCATCAGCATGGCAGCTATAAACCAGATTGCAACAATGCCCTTTGCACCCTTTTTACCGCTTGAAAAAACCGTTAATTTCTTAGCCAAATTCAGCATACGTTCCCCCCACTATTAGAGACCTTTCCGCCTCACTTCTTTTCGATAAAAAATGTTGAAACCAGAAATAGAATAAAACTGACTAGCAGAGTCACGCCACCGCCAATATATAAAATCAGCGAAGCCGCTTCCGGCAGATCAAATGGCTTCAAATTTTGCAGCCACATTCCTGCCGTAAGCCCAGTTGCCCCGATGATCGCTGACCATGTGTGCATTAAAGCCAGTTTTTTCGATGTGATGGTAAAAACCTCATAATAGACTGCCCAGGCAAACAGAGTTAACCAGCCAACCACCAATATGTGAGCATGGATCGGCCGAAACGCATATGAGCCAGAGCCGGCCATGTGGGCTCCCAGCATCGCTCCAATCACTGAAAATATAGCTGAGAATCTGAGTAGCGCTAAATTTCTTTCCTTCAAAAAAATCCACCCCTTAAATGATTTCAAAAAAAAACACCTTCTGTTTACTTACGATTCTCATTATAAGAATCGAAAGTGAACGGAAGGTGAACAAGAGATTACAATTTCGGAAGAGTAACAATGAATTCAGTCCCTTGATCAGGCTCACTGTTTACCAAAATTGTTCCTTTATGCAATTTTATGATTCGGTCTACAATTGACAGGCCAAGGCCAGTGCCTTCTATTCCTCTGAACCTTGAAGGATCAGCCCGGTAAAACCTTTCAAAAATCCGCTCCATTTCTCCGGTATCCATCCCGATTCCGGTATCTTTGATGGCCACTGTGATGCAATCTGATTCATCACGGAGAGAGAGCTCTATTTCTCCGTTTTCTTTATTGTACTTAATGGCATTTGTTAAAAGGTTTTCCCAAACATTATAAAGCAGCGAAGAGTCTCCGTAGAAAATTAAACTCGGAATGTTGTAGGTAATCGTAATTCCCTTCTCGTCAAGCAGCCATAAATAGGTTTGAACCAAATCCTTCAGCTGATTTCCTAATTGAAAAACTGCAGGCTTGAAATAAAAATCCTCTTTTTCCAAAGAAGTAAGAAGAAGCAGCTGCTTTGTCAGCAAGCTAAGCCGGCCTGTTTCCTGCTGAATAACGTGGATGTACTGCGCTTTTTCCGCTGGAGGAAGATTTTCCTTCGCCAATAGTTGAGTATAGCCCTGGATATTCTGTAACGGTGATTGAAAATCATGTGACACATTCGATACAAATTCCGTCCGCATCTGATCAAGCTGGCTCAACCTTAAACTCATTTCCTCAAAGCTCCTTGCCAGCACCCCTATTTCATCCTGCCTGCTGATATCCAGTTTGATATTAAAATTTCCTTCCTGGATTTCCTTGGTTGCCGAGGTCAACTGTGCGATTGGCTTGACCAGGAATTTGGATGCAATCAGCACAAGGATGACGCTGACTAAAAACATAATCAGGATCATCCAGCCCATCAGGACATGGACTTCGCTGAACAATAACTTAATGTCAGGGCGGAGAAACATCGCATATCGTTCGTTTTGATAATTGAACGGAACACCCACTGTATTACGCAATTCATTAGCGAAAAAGCCGGTCACGAAGGTTTCCATCGGGAATTCCTTCATGCCATGATAGACTTTCCCTTTTAGCACCGAATCCACAGCTTTCTGCTCGAGGTTCTGTCGTTTAAAATTCGCTCCAAAATATCGTTCATACCCGCTTTCACTGACTATGTATATTTGATAGCCCATAGCAGCAGCACTTTTCAAATAGGCTTCCAGCTTAACATTTGTCTCGCCATCAATATACCGTGCAAGATTGTACGCCACACTGACATTTTTTTCATCATTCAAAGGCTTTATATACTGATGGTAGTACGTATTGGAAATAAAGAAGCCAAGAATCGTGCTTATGAAAATTATGGCAACCGTCGCAAAAACAAACTTTGAATAGATCGATTTCATTTGCCCTGTACCTCGACTAAATATCCGACTCCTCTGATTGTCTTAATGACAAAGTCATTGGTCAGTTCAGAGAAACGGTCGCGCAGCCTTTTGATATGAACGTTTAAAGTCCGTTCATCTCCCGTAAAATCCAGTCCCCATATTTCCTCTATCAGTTGGTTTCTCGTAAATACTTGATTCGGCTTTGAAGCCATATATGAGAGCAGTTCAAATTCTTTAAGCGGCAAAAGAATCGTACGGTTATTAACTTGAACCTCAAAATTCTGCTGGTTGATCGTTACATTTCCAATTGTAATCATGAGATTGCTTCGCTTTTGATAACGGCGAAACAGCGCATTGATTCTGAAAGTCAGTTCTTTTGGATCGAAAGGCTTCACGATATAATCATCCGTACCTGAAAGGAAACCCAATTCCTTATCTTCGATTTGCCCCTTGGCCGTCAGCATGATGACAGGAATGTCATGCGTTCCCCTGATTTGTCTAGTCAGTTCGTAGCCATTCATGCCAGGCATCATGACATCGACCACGGCTAAATCGATAACGGTCTGATCAAGAATCTTTAAAGCCTCACTCCCTTGTGATGCCTGGAAAACATGATGTCCCGCTTGCTGGAGCTGATTTTTTACCAAATATAAAATATTCACATCATCATCAACAATTAAAATGGCTGCCATTGTTTGTCTGTCTCCTTACAAAGGTCTTAGTTCCTTTCATTATAGCGATTCCTGTCTGTGCATCCTAGTTAATTACTTTTTGCCTATGCAATTGTCCAGCACCCATTTTTTAACATTCTAAACTGCTCCAAATTTACTTATTTCGCAGCTCGAAATTTGTCTGAAAGATAGGCTGGATACTCTATTAAATATATTTATAATCTTCTGTAAAATTATGTAGAATCTACTTTTATGGAGGTATGAAGATGAACATTAAGAGAAAAGTTTTATCCGTTTCTTTATCAAGTATCATGACATTTGGTGCCGTGACTGCTGTTTCATTGCCTGTTGGAGCCGTCGGCAATGGTCCTGGTGCCGGAAATGGATCTGTACAAACTTCCATTCTGCATACATATGAGAGTTTAGTAGATTACCTTAAAACACAGGATGCCAAACAAGAGTCGATGGAGCTTGAGGTGATCGGACAGACGGTGAAGGGCCGCGATATTTATATGGCGAAGTACATTTCAAATCAGGAGAATCCAACGGTATTATTTTTAACCCAGCAGCATGGGAATGAGCAGCTGACTACAGAAGGTGCAATGGAATTCATTAAGCATTTAGGCACTTCGAAGACCAGCGGGGTTTTGGAGAATGTGAACATCCTCGTCATCCCAATGCTGAACGCGGATGGCGCGATGGGCGATGTTGACTTCTCACTTGAGGACTACCACGCCGATGGAGACCGCCACCTGACCCGCTATAACGCAAACAAAATTGACCTTAACCGTGAACACGATAAAAATACGAGCGAGATGCAGCCTGAAATTAGGTCACTGCACGAAAATGTCTATGCCAAGTATGAGATTGATTATATGATCGACCTGCATCACCAGGGTACCCTCAGCGAAACAGAAGGTGAGCTTGTTTCAGGATCCATCCTTTATCCTACCAGCCCGAATGTGAAGCCAGAGGTGCTTGAGGGCTCCAAAAAGCTGGGTGCAGTTGTCTATAATGCTCTTGAAGATACTGGGTGGGGCCATATCGGCAAATATGCCGGCGGCAATACAGACAACATCGGACGCAACGGAGCCGCTTCCCGTTACGGCATCTCAACCCTTCTATTCGAAATGCGCGGCATGTCCGACCATTATATCGAGTCTTATGCATTAGGCCAAAAGAGCAATGGCTATTTGATCAAGCAGACCATCGCCACCCTCGATGCAACGGTAAGAGCCATCGCCGATGATTCAATTGAAAAAGCGGACACAAGCTTCTGGGATACCCTTCCTACACAGAAGAGCAGACAGGGCGAGGAAGCGGACGAATAATAAAAAGAGCAGTGTGATTTTAAAAGTCACACTGCTTCTTTCTAGTACTAAGTTGATCTAGTTGCGATTTTAGATTAACCTACAATCGTCACACTAGACCAGCTTGCTTTCTTTTGTTTTTATCCCTGTACATGTTTCGATCAGCTTGAGAAAACAAATCTGGCATTAATCCGAGTGATGTTGCCGAAAAGGCGCAGCCTATTGACAGCTTTATCGTTATCGCATCTTCATTTTCATTATGGTCGTCTATTCTTCTTACGAGGTTACTAACGAATTGAGCTAACTCTTCTTCTGTGATGCCTGGTATAAGGAGTACGAATTCATCTCCCCCAAGCCTCGCTACAGTTATCCCATCCTCGGAGAATTGATTCAGCAATCCTGCCGCTTCCTTAAGTAACTCATCTCCATACTTATGACCAAAGCTGTCGTTTATATTTTTAAGATCATCCAAATCACATAATATGAATGCAATGGATGTGTCCGTTTTCTCGTTATATTTTGAATAGCATGATTCGAAATACGTCCGATTGTATATACCCGTCAAAGAATCATGATGAAGTTGATATTCTAATTCCTGCTGCAGTTTCACCTTCTCATCAATATTTCTCAATACACCTTGAAGAGCAACCAACTTCCCATTTTGATAGATGGGCGTGGCATACTCCTCAAACCATCTGTATTCCCCATTTTTATCGAGCCATCGCTGGACGATTCCCTTGTTAAAATCGAGCTCACCGTTGATCTTTTTGATCAAGATCTCATAATCATCAGGATGTGCTTCCTTAAAAGGCACATCAGGATCTTTAAATGCCCGCTCAATAGAACCTTCTCCGAAAAAATGCTCCGCCGATGGGCTGAGATACTGATATCCCCTTTTAGGATAAAGTTGATAATAATAAATAAAATCCTTTGTATTCTCAACAACATGGATAAAATTATCATGCCGTTCCTTCAAGCGTTTCTCTCTTTTTTTCCACCTGTAAAAGAACAAAGCAATAACAATAATGCCAACAACAATTCCTGTGCCGAAGCCTGATATAAAGTATGGATGTATCATAGACTGACCTTCTTCTAGTATTTTCCTTCACATAAATTTTACAGCAGGGCAATGGGACAAACAAGCGTCTATATGTTTGCTTTTAAAAAACAAGAGCACCATTTGGCCAGTTGATCACCCAAACTGCAACTTTCTGAGCAGTAACTCATTTATTTAAGCAGCAGGAAACCGGATATTGGTGGAAAACCTTTTTTTTGGCGGTGTTCAATTTTTTTGGCGAAATCTTCATTTTATCAGTGAACTGGAAATATCCCGATATTTTTACCAGTCGCGTTCCCGCTATTTTATCCAAAAAAACCTCTCCAGATTAGATCTGAAGAGGTTTAATGATAATTCTATTCAACCGTAACCGACTTAGCCAGGTTACGCGGCTTATCTACGTCGCAGTCGCGGTGCAATGCTGCATAGTAAGAAATCAATTGCATTGGTATTACAGAGATAAGAGGTGTTAATAGGCTGTGCACTTCTGGAATGACGAAACGATCTTCGTCTGTTTCCAGTCCACTCATGGAAATGATGCACGGGTTAGCTCCGCGGGCTACGACTTCTTTGACGTTTCCACGGATGCTTAGGTTTACAAAGTCTTGAGTTGCAAGGGCGATGACTGGTGTGCCTTCTTCAATCAAAGCGATTGTTCCGTGCTTCAATTCTCCGCCTGCAAAGCCTTCAGCCTGAATATACGAAATTTCCTTTAACTTCAACGCGCCTTCAAGGCCTACGTAGAAGTCAATTCCGCGTCCGATGAAGAATGCGTTTCTTGTTACAGTCAGGTATTCGCGAGCGATGCTTTCGAATTCTTCTTTGTCATCACAAAGAGCTTCCATAGCAGTTGCGATGATACCTAATTCCTGTACAAGATCAAAGTCCACTTCATGGCCAAGACCGCGAGCTGTCACTTCAGCTAAGATAGAAAGAACAGCAAGCTGTGCTGTATAAGCCTTTGTAGAAGCAACCGCAATCTCAGGACCTGCATGAAGCAATAATGTGTAATCAGCTTCACGAGAAAGTGTAGAACCAGGAACATTCGTAATTGTAAGAGCTTTATAGCCCATTTCCTTCACTTGAACGAGTACCTGACGGCTGTCCGCAGTTTCACCGCTCTGTGAAATGAAGATGAACAATGGCTTTTCAGAAAGAAGCGGCATGTTGTAGCCGAACTCACTTGAGATATGGACTTCAACAGGAATCTTCGCCAATTTTTCAATGAACTGTTTGCCGACAAGACCAGCGTGGTAAGAAGTACCCGCAGCAATGATGTAGATGCGGTCAGCTTCCTTCATCGCAGCAACGATGTCAGAGTCGATTTCAAGAGCGCCTTGGCCATCCTGGTAGTTCTGGATGATTTTGCGCATTACAAGCGGCTGCTCATCGATTTCCTTGAGCATGTAGTGAGGGTATGTTCCCTTTTCGATATCGCTTGCGTCAAGCTCTGCTGTATAAGGAGCACGTTCGATGACTTCTCCTTCAAGGTTCTTGATTGTCACTTCGTCCTTCGTGACAAGAACCATTTCCTTGTCCATCAGTTCAACATATTGGCTTGTTACCTGGATCATTGCCATAGCGTCACTCGCTACAACATTGAAGCCTTCTCCAAGACCTACTAGAAGCGGGCTCTTGTTTTTTGCCACAAAAATGGTTTCATCATTCTGCTCGTCGATAAGGGCAAGTGCATATGAACCATGTAAAAGTGTCAGCGTTTTGCGGAATGCGTCTTCCACGCTCAAACCTTCGTTTACGAACAGTTCAATTAACTGAACGATAACCTCTGTGTCTGTTTCACTTTTCAATTCAACCTTTTGCAAATACTCGCGCTTTAAAAGATCGTAATTCTCGATTACACCATTGTGGACAAGAGTCAATCTGCCAGCAGTGCTTTGGTGAGGGTGAGCATTCACCTTGCTTGGCGGCCCATGGGTAGCCCAGCGAGTATGGCCAATACCTGCGTTTGCCATAACATCAAGGTCTACTGCGTTGCGAAGGTCTGCAATGCGTCCTTTTTCTTTAAAAACATGCACGCCATTGCCGTTGATGACTGCGATTCCCGCAGAGTCATAACCTCTATACTCAAGCTTTTCAAGACCTTTTAATAAAATCTCTTTCGAGTCATTATTTCCAATATATCCAACGATTCCACACATAACTTCTTTTCCTCCTGAACGATAGGGGGCAAGAAGCCTTTTTAGGGGCAGCTTGCCCCCTTATCTCTATTATAGTTGGTTTGAGGTCAGACTTTTACATCCTTGCCTCTCTAGTTTTAGCATCCCCTTCTCTTTGTCCATTAAGTTGCCAAAATGTTTTAAAGAAGGAATTCGCGGCTGTGCTTTCAGCCGGGAGGCATCCGCCGAAAATTCGATAAACCTCCACCTCGTCAACTAATCCAAATATCCGATCAAGGATTAGTCCTGGCGCTTTTAAGTTTTCTATTTGAACCGCTGCCCACCTTTCAATTGGAATGGTGCTTTTGATTTTAACAGGTTTTTTCCGCATTACCTGTAACTTTCGAACAACATTTCTGATTGCCTTCGAGACATTCCTGAAACAAGAAAGCAGCAAAGAGCATATAATCCAGAAACCGATTTGCTACAAAGTTTACGAAATGAACCTTTTTACAAAAACAGGATTATCATACATGATACTGATGAATCCGTCAATAGAAAACAAAGGAAACTGCCTACCTGTACACTTACCCATCACAGGCATGCTAAAACATTCCTTCATAAATAAATATGCAAAAGGGCCTTGTTTTGTTCCGGACATCCTTAATTATGTAAAAACAAAAGGCTGTTAGCCCTGTTACTTATGCGTATTTTGTACCAGAAGAAAAAAAGCTTAGGCACCTCAACAAGGTGCCTAAGCTTGGATAAATTCTATTCCTTCAATCCCATTTCTTCCTCAACAACCGCTGCGATACGGTTAACATATTCCTGGCAAAGCTCCGCGGAAGGGGCCTCAGCCATGACACGCACTAGTGGTTCAGTTCCGGAAGGGCGAACAAGTATGCGGCCATTTCCGTTCATTTCAGCTTCAACCTGCTCGATTACTTCTTTTACTTTTTGGTTATCCGTTACGTGATGCTTGTCTGTTACACGGATATTCACAAGAACCTGTGGATATTTCTTCATATCGCCTGCAAGCTCTGAAAGCGGCTTTCCTGTCACCTTCATGATGTTTGCCAGCTGCAAGCCTGTCAACAGACCGTCACCTGTTGTATTGTAATCAAGGAAAATGATGTGGCCTGACTGCTCTCCACCGAGATTATAGCCAGTCTTCTTCATTTCTTCCACAACATAACGGTCACCGACAGCAGTCTGGACACTTTGGATTCCGTGCTCTTCAAGTCCCTTATAGAAGCCGAGGTTGCTCATTACTGTAGAAACAACAGTACCTTGCTTCAGCTGGCCTCTTTCCTTCATGAACTTACCGCAAATGTACATGATCTGATCGCCATCGACGATATTTCCTTTTTCATCGATTGCAATTAAGCGGTCGCCATCTCCATCAAATGCAAGCCCAAGATCTGCACCCTTCTCTTTTAAAAATGCAGCAAGTGCCTCAGGGTGAGTCGAGCCCACACCATCATTGATGTTTAAGCCATTGGGAGATGCGCCCATTGTTGAAAGGTCAGCATCCAGGTCAGCAAACAAATGTGCCGCTAATGAAGATGTTGCTCCGTGAGCACAGTCTAATGCAATATGCAGGCCGGTGAAATCTTCATCAACAGATTGCTTCAAGTATTGAAGGTATTTTTGTCCGCCTTCGAAATAGTCATTAACCTGTCCAAGTTCTGCACCAACCGGACGTGGAAGTTCATCAGAATCTAGATCCATTAATTGTTCAATTTCAAGTTCTTGATCATCAGAAAGCTTGTAGCCATCTGGACCAAAGAATTTAATCCCATTATCCGCTACTGGATTATGCGAAGCAGAAATCATAACTCCTGCCTGAGCACCAAGGGCCTTTGTTAAGTAAGATACACCTGGAGTGGAAATCACACCGAGCCTCATTACTTCTGCTCCAATTGACAATAGGCCGGCAACAAGTGCTCCTTCAAGCATATGGCCCGAGATGCGGGTATCACGGCCAATCAACACCTTTGGTCTGTTATGGTCTTTCGTAAGAACATAGCCTCCGAAACGTCCAAGTTTGAACGCCAATTCTGGTGTTAATTCACTATTTGCAACGCCGCGTACTCCATCTGTACCGAAATATTTACCCATTCTTAAAATCTCTCCTTGTTTGAAAAATTGCAGTCAATTTATGCTTCTTTTTTCGCAACAGTTATGCTGGCTTTTCCTTTAGCCAGTTTCCATGTAATATTTTCAGGTGCTGTCACCTTCATGTCTACTTCATGCTCCCCTTCATCCAAACCGGACACATCTATCAGGATTTTAAAATTGCCGACGCCAAGCGGAGAAACGATGCTGCTTGGACCAGTTACCGTAATGTCCGTTTGGCCATTGGCAGGGTTGAGAAAGTCAACTTCAAACTCATCGTTCATCCCTTCAATCTCAATTGGGACATTTGAGATTGTTTTTTCGGTTTCCTTTGTAATTCTCACTGAAACCTTTACCGTCTCCGGTGAAACCTTCACGACCCCATTAGAAATGATTACTGGCAGCGTCAACTCGGTGTCATCCGTAATTTCACTGAGATCCACTTCGACTCGAACATTTTTCACTTCAGCTAAAATCTCCGGAGCCGCTATGATTTCCGCTTCCTTTGTATCCACATTAATGGAATCAATCGTTACTCCTTCGGGAGGATTCCCTTTTCGGACGATATCGATTGGTACCTTTTTACTGGAACTCCTGACAGGGATCGTTACTTCCACCATATCAGGTTCAACATTGACATCGAGCTTATTCATGTCTTTATCTAAAACGAGGACACTGGCCTCACGCGTTATGCTGTCAGATATTTTCCCGTTCGAATTAACGGTTGCTTTTACATAAGTAATTCTATCCACGATATCCTTCGCACCAGTGATTTGAACTTTACTTGGATTTACTGTAGGTTTATCGGCAATATAACCTTCTTCAACGAGATTGCGGCTGTATTCCGCCTCTACCTTGAATTCCTTCGTTACTTTTTCCTGAATGGAAACATTGGCATAGCCGGGTTCAATGGTGACCGTAAGGCGATCGGAAATATCCCTTATAGTGATTGGAACTCGCTGTTTGCCCATGTCAGCCTTCGTCAAGTCCACAAACACCTCGAAATTTCGTAGCGCTTTTGCCTGCTGTACAAGGTTTTTTGGACCTTGAAGGGTAATGGTTACTGTCTCAGGAACACCTGTTACAACAAGTGTATCTGTGTCGTAATAGCTTTTTACCGGCACTTCTTCGATTGTTTCAACCTTTTCGTCCGATGGGACATTTACATCCCCGGGTTTACCAGGTTCATTTTTAGGGACAGACCCAAAGAGCAGAATCGCAAGAACCAGGGCAACCATTTTAATGAACCATGGATTATCCATGAGTTTATCCATTTTTCTTCCCCCTCCAATTCCAGCGGGTAGAAGCTGCCTGCTTGATTCTTGATGGTGTAATTAATTCGGCGGCGAGCAGTTCTCTTAGCGTTTCCCCGCTCAAATCCCGATAAAGCTCTCCATTTCGAGTAACCGATACATTCCCTGTCTCTTCGGAAACAACGATCGTAATACTGTCTGTTACCTCACTGATTCCAAGCGCCGCCCTGTGCCTTGTTCCCAGCTCTTTAGAAATGAACGGACTTTCTGACAGCGGTAAATAACAGGCAGCAGCTGCAACGATGTTTTTCTGTATGACGACAGCTCCATCATGAAGCGGTGTATTCGGTATAAATAAATTAATCAGTAATTCAGAGGAAATCTTAGATTGAAGCGGAATGCCCGTTTCGATATAATCACTCATTCCGGTCTCTCTTTCAATCGAGATCAATGCTCCGATCCGGCGCTTTGCCATATAATCGGTTGCCTTAATAATTGCCTCCACCATTTTCTCTTCCTCTTCTTCTTCCTGCAGCCCCGATCTGGAGAAAAGCCGCCCTCGGCCCAATTGCTCAAGTGCTCTCCTTAATTCCGGCTGGAAGATGATGATGATGGCAAGGAATCCCCAGGTTAAAACTTGTTCCATCATCCAGCTGAGTGTATTTAATCCGAAGAAATCACTGACAAATTTAACAATTAGAATCACGAAGATTCCTTTTAAAAGTTGCACAGCTTTCGTTCCTCGAATGATGGCAATCAGCTTATAAATGACGAACCAAACCAGGAGTATGTCAACAATATTGGCTAGATATTCCAATAAATCGAAATCTGCAAACGACATTGCACTTCCTCCATTAGATTAGTAAGGCTCTTTTCGTATTATTTGTGGCTTTTCATACAAACGATCTCCATTTCAATTCCAGAAGATAAACAACATTTTATGTAAGAAAACGCCCTGCCTTAAAGAGAAAACAGCCTTTAGAAAAGCTCTTTTCAAAAACTTTTCGGCTTGCCTTAAAAAGCATGAATCTCGAAAACAGCTCAGGTTCATAAGCAAAAAATATAACGCGCTCCTCTGCTCATAATCATATATAACTTTTTTATTATAACATAAGAGAAGTTTAATTAATAATGAAGTAAATTCACAAGGATTGTCAGCATACATTCAAAGGAAAGCTACAAGTCTGAACCGAAAAATCCACGGTAATTAAAAATCATAATAACCAGCTGTATAGATCCATGATAAAAAAACAGCCAATCCTATTGGAATGACTGTTCTTTCTTTTCGGTTTCGAAAAGGTTCGCCGCGTTTTTGAATGTTTTTTTTATGTGGTACCAAATCCATTCAAAAACTTCATTAACCTCTGTTATTTCTCCTGTGACATTTCCCGCGGAAGCCATGTACTGTTCGCCGTTGATCACAGTCACATTCCCCTGAACCTCGCCCTCAATTTTCACCTTGCCGTTCCTGACAACCACATCGCCCTTTACCACTTCTCCTTCAGGAACAATGACCGTGTCATTTTCCACCACAAGATTAGGCTGCTTTGAAACTGAAAATTGGTGCTCCTCGTTCCATGTAGTCAATATGCTGCCTGTCATCAAGGCCAGGAAAAGCGAAGCCGCTGTCAACAACGGATGACTTCTGAACCAACGCTGGATTTCTGTCTTTTTCTTTTCCTTTGGCAAGCCAGCCATTACCTTTGAGGTAAAATCGCTTGGCGCCTGGATATGGGATGTGCTCTGCACGAGAGCAATGGATTTATTGAGTTCCCTGAAGTATTCCTGGCAATCGTTACAGCTCTGTAAATGTTCTCGCAGGATTTTCTCATGTTCTTCAGGAATTTCATCATCTAAATATTCATGCATATATTCAATCACATGTTCTGGACATTTCATTTCTTTCACCTCACATTATACGTGTCGCAATTGCTGTCTTAAGGCTTCTCTGCCGCGATGTATTCTTGTCTTTACCGTTCCAAGCGGGAGATCCAGAATCTCGCTGATCTCATTCAGGCTAAGCTCTTCAATATACTTTAATACGATAACCGACCTGTATTTATCGGGTAGTTTTGAAATTTCTTTTTGAATCGTGTCCTGCAATTCAATACTTTCCACCTCATCCTCTGGCAATGGCGTGTCAGATGGCACCTGTGAATACATATTCAAGCCTTCTGTTCCCGGAACTTCAGCATCAAGAAAGTAGTCTGGTTTCTTTTTCCGAATCCGGTCTATGCAAAGGTTGGTTGCAATTCTGTATAGCCATGTAGAAAATTTTAGGCTTTGATTGAAGCTATTAATATTGATATATGCACGAATAAAGGCTTCTTGTGCAATATCCTCTGCTTCATGACGATTCCCAAGCATACGGTAGCAAAGCTGAAATACCTTGTCCTTGTATATTTCAACAATCTCGCCATAGGCATTTTGGTCTCCCTTGATCACTTGCTTTATTCTTTGTTTTACGATGGTTTCCATTAATTTACCTCCGCGCTTCATGCGGCTAATCGATATACGAATCGATTCCGGAAAAGGTTTCGTTTTTTTTATATAAAAATATTTTCACCTTGAATTAGTTTACAATTAGACACATTCTTACGAAAAACGGCTGATTGATGCCCTTTTTTCTATGGACCCACGCAAGAAGGAAATGCGTTAGCATTTTTGGAAGAGTCTTCGTGCCTCCACTACAACCAATAGGGTGGTAAAATCAATATTCAGTTTTAACAGACCGGTTCTGGTAAAACTCTAAAAAAACCCAATAAGTTAATATTAACAAATTTTTACCATATTGGTTTAAAAACTTTAATTTAGGGTATAAATGAACTATATTCTAACGAAAGCGAGGAATTTTCGCAATGTGCGCAGAAACTTTGTTGAAGGATATTGAACAATGCCGTAAAGAAATGGTTGAACTAGCTGCTAAAACCTCGCTGTCAAACCAAAGAGTGGTAGATATCAGCACAAAGCTGGATCGATTACTAAATAAATATTATAACTTATTATCCAATAAGACAGTTATGTATTAACTATAAAGGAGCAGCAGCCGGATCTGGCTGCTGCTCCTATTTTTCCAATCATACAGATATTTATATTCAATAAAAGTGTTGGATATGAAACGAATATTTGTGGTGAAATAAATTCTTATAATAGTTTCTCTCCGAATAAAGAACCCATCAAAGCCACAGCAGCTATTGCTGTCTTGTTCTTTTCATCAAGAATCGGGTTGACCTCAACAAACTCTGCGGAGGTGATAATGCCTGCCTCTTCCAGCATCTCCATTGCTAAATGACTCTCCCGGTAGCTGATGCCCCCGAAAACCGGCGTTCCCACACCTGGTGCATCGGTAGGATCCAAACCGTCAAGATCCAAAGAAAGATGGACACCATCCGTTTTATCTTTCAAATAGTTGATGGTTTCTTCCATAACCTTCGCCATTCCAAGTCTATCAATTTCATGCATCGTGAACACCTTGATGCCGAGTTCCTTTATTAAATCTTTTTCACCTTCGTCAAGAGCACGGGCGCCGATGATGACGATATTTTCAGGTTTTATTTTAGGCGCAAATCCCCCTAATCGAGTCAAAGATTCATGTCCAAGTCCCAGGCTGGCCGCCAGAGGCATTCCATGGATATTCCCTGATGGTGATGTATCAGCAGTATTTAAATCCCCGTGCGCGTCATACCAAATGACACCCAAGTTCTTATAATGTTTAGAAACTCCAGCCAATGTTCCGATCGCAATGCTATGGTCCCCACCTAAAACGAGGGGAAAAGAACCAGATTCTATGATTTTATCAACTTCAGTCGCAAGCAGGTTATTTTTCTCTGCCACCAACTCAAGATTTCTCAAATTACTGTTTGGATCAATCTTAACCTCGGGCCTGCCAACAGCGATATCTCCTAAATCTTCAATCTCATCAAATAATTCTTTTAATCTTTCATTGATCCCAGCATAGCGGATGGCGCTTGGCCCCATGTCTACGCCCCTTCTCATCTGTCCTAAATCCATAGGCATACCGATAATTGAAAGCTTTCTCATACCAACCCCTACTTTCTCCCCTTTTACACCATTTTAACCGCTTTCAATCCAATGACTCAACTGGACAATTTCATGAATATATATACAGTTTAGAATTTAGCGAATAATAAAATCGAGAATGTTTAAAAGAGAGAATAAAAAAAGCCATAAACCCTAATGGATTTATGACTGAAATGGTATTTATGTAGTGTAATGGTGGAGCCTAGCGGGATCGAACCGCTGACCTCCTGCGTGCAAGGCAGGCGCTCTCCCAGCTGAGCTAAGGCCCCATATGGAGCGGAAGACGGGATTCGAACCCGCGACCCCAACCTTGGCAAGGTTGTATTCTACCACTGAACTACTTCCGCATATTTTTATTATATTCGATAAAACCCCTAAAAATAAAGGATTAAGTTTATTCTTAGGGGTCTTAACATGAGTGAGCCATGAAGGACTCGAACCTTCGACCCTCTGATTAAAAGTCAGATGCTCTACCGACTGAGCTAATGGCTCATGAAGTTTAAATTAATTCAAAGTTGGACTTACACAATCAGTTTCACTGTCGCATCTTAGATGCTCGAAAGTCCTTACGGTCTTTCTCGCAAGTTGTCGCAGAAGCAAAACCAGGAAGTGAGCACCTTGCTCTACCGACTGAGTGAATCGCTAATAAGCTTAATCTACCCTATTTATCGTCCGCTAAGCATGAAATGCTAAAAGAAAATAAATGGCTGGGCTAGCTGGATTCGAACCAACGCATGACGGAGTCAAAGTCCGTTGCCTTACCGCTTGGCTATAGCCCAATGGGAAAAATAAAAAGGACATCAGTTACTTGTCCAATTTTAATATGTATTAAAATGGTGGAGGGGGACGGATTCGAACCGCCGAACCCTGAGGGAGCGGATTTACAGTCCGCCGCGTTTAGCCACTTCGCTACCCCTCCATAAAACAAATAGCTTCTTTACTAAGCTACATGCTCAAAAGACCTTCGGTCTTTCTCGCATCTTTCCACTGAAGTTTATTCAGAGATGTTAGAAAGATGGTGCCGGCGAGAGGACTTGAACCCCCAACCTACTGATTACAAGTCAGTTGCTCTACCAATTGAGCTACACCGGCGTGGTTTGAAAAAATATGGTGGAGGATGACGGGATCGAACCGCCGACCCTCTGCTTGTAAGGCAGATGCTCTCCCAGCTGAGCTAATCCTCCGTTTAAAAAGTGACCCCTACGGGATTCGAACCCGTGTTACCGCCGTGAAAGGGCGGTGTCTTAACCGCTTGACCAAGGGGCCATATTATTAATATTTTCAGAGCTTCCAAGCGGGCTCGAACCGCTGACCTCTTCCTTACCATGGAAGTGCTCTACCTGCTGAGCTATGGAAGCATTTTGCTGCCAGCTCAAATGATCAATGTCATTTAGAGATAATGGCTCCGCAGGTAGGATTCGAACCTACGACCGCTCGGTTAACAGCCGAGTGCTCTACCACTGAGCTACTGCGGAATAATGGTATTTTTCATAACTCTATGCAGTTGATTCGAATGCCTCATCCAGGAATGTCCAGGATGAAAATGCATCTTGCCCGGCGGCGTCCTACTCTCACAGGGGGAAACCCCCAACTACCATCGGCGCTGAGAAGCTTAACTTCCGTGTTCGATATGGGAACGGGTGTGACCTTCTCGCCATCGCCACCAGACATTTTTTCAAAGACAATATTGATTATACCGTCTTTTATGCATTTTGCAAGAGAAATTTTTCATTCCCTCAAAACTAGATAATGTGTAAGAAGAATTTAGAAGCACGAGTAATCTATATTTGGTTAAGTCCTCGAACGATTAGTATCAGTCAGCTCCACACGTCACCGCGCTTCCACCTCTGACCTATCAACCTGATCATCTTTCAGGGTTCTTACTAGCTTGCGCTATGGGAAATCTCATCTTGAGGGGGGCTTCATGCTTAGATGCTTTCAGCACTTATCCCGTCCGCACATAGCTACCCAGCGATGCCTTTGGCAAGACAACTGGTACACCAGCGGTGCGTCCATCCCGGTCCTCTCGTACTAAGGACAGCTCCTCTCAAATTTCCTGCGCCCACGACGGATAGGGACCGAACTGTCTCACGACGTTCTGAACCCAGCTCGCGTACCGCTTTAATGGGCGAACAGCCCAACCCTTGGGACCGACTACAGCCCCAGGATGCGATGAGCCGACATCGAGGTGCCAAACCTCCCCGTCGATGTGGACTCTTGGGGGAGATAAGCCTGTTATCCCCGGGGTAGCTTTTATCCGTTGAGCGATGGCCCTTCCATGCGGAACCACCGGATCACTAAGCCCGACTTTCGTCCCTGCTCGACTTGTAGGTCTCGCAGTCAAGCTCCCTTGTGCCTTTACACTCTGCGAATGATTTCCAACCATTCTGAGGGAACCTTTGGGCGCCTCCGTTACTCTTTAGGAGGCGACCGCCCCAGTCAAACTGCCCACCTGACACTGTCTCCCGCCCCGATCGGGGGCGTGGGTTAGAATTTCAATACAGCCAGGGTAGTATCCCACCGACGCCTCCACCGAAGCTGGCGCTCCGGTTTCTCAGGCTCCTACCTATCCTGTACAAGCTGTACCAAAATTCAATATCAGGCTACAGTAAAGCTCCACGGGGTCTTTCCGTCCTGTCGCGGGTAACCTGCATCTTCACAGGTACTATAATTTCACCGAGTCTCTCGTTGAGACAGTGCCCAGATCGTTACGCCTTTCGTGCGGGTCGGAACTTACCCGACAAGGAATTTCGCTACCTTAGGACCGTTATAGTTACGGCCGCCGTTTACTGGGGCTTCGATTCAGAGCTTCGCTTGCGCTAACCCCTCCTCTTAACCTTCCAGCACCGGGCAGGCGTCAGCCCCTATACTTCGCCTTGCGGCTTCGCAGAGACCTGTGTTTTTGCTAAACAGTCGCCTGGGCCTATTCACTGCGGCTCATCTAGGCTATTCACCCAAATGAGCACCCCTTCTCCCGAAGTTACGGGGTCATTTTGCCGAGTTCCTTAACGAGAGTTCTCTCGCTCACCTTAGGATTCTCTCCTCGCCTACCTGTGTCGGTTTGCGGTACGGGCACCTTTTATCTCGCTAGAGGCTTTTCTTGGCAGTGTGAAATCAGGAACTTCGGTACTATATTTCCCTCGCTGTCACAGCTCAGCCTTCACGCAAGCGGGATTTGCCTCACTTGCAGCCTTACTGCTTAGACGCGCATATCCAACAGCGCGCTTACCCTATCCTACTGCGTCCCCCCATTGCTCAAACGATAAAGAGGTGGTACAGGAATATCAACCTGTTGTCCATCGCCTACGCCTTTCGGCCTCGGCTTAGGTCCCGACTAACCCTGAGAGGACGAGCCTTCCTCAGGAAACCTTAGGCATTCGGTGGATGGGATTCTCACCCATCTTTCGCTACTCATACCGGCATTCTCACTTCTAAGCGCTCCACCAGTCCTTACGGTCTAGCTTCAACGCCCTTAGAACGCTCTCCTACCACTGACATCAAAGATGTCAATCCACAGCTTCGGTGATACGTTTAGCCCCGGTACATTTTCGGCGCAGAGTCACTCGACCAGTGAGCTATTACGCACTCTTTAAATGGTGGCTGCTTCTAAGCCAACATCCTGGTTGTCTAAGCAACTCCACATCCTTTTCCACTTAACGTATACTTTGGGACCTTAGCTGGTGGTCTGGGCTGTTTCCCTTTTGACTACGGATCTTATCACTCGCAGTCTGACTCCCACGGATAAGTCTTTGGCATTCGGAGTTTGTCTGAATTCGGTAACCCGATGAGGGCCCCTAGTCCAAACAGTGCTCTACCTCCAAGACTCTTACAACGTGAGGCTAGCCCTAAAGCTATTTCGGAGAGAACCAGCTATCTCCAAGTTCGATTGGAATTTCTCCGCTACCCACACCTCATCCCCGCACTTTTCAACGTGCGTGGGTTCGGGCCTCCAGTTGGTGTTACCCAACCTTCACCCTGGACATGGGTAGATCACCTGGTTTCGGGTCTACGACCACATACTCATTCGCCCTATTCAGACTCGCTTTCGCTGCGGCTCCGTCTTCTCAACTTAACCTTGCATGGGATCGTAACTCGCCGGTTCATTCTACAAAAGGCACGCCATCACCCATTAACGGGCTCTGACTACTTGTAGGCACACGGTTTCAGGATCTATTTCACTCCCCTTCCGGGGTGCTTTTCACCTTTCCCTCACGGTACTGGTTCACTATCGGTCACTAGGGAGTATTTAGCCTTGGGAGATGGTCCTCCCAGCTTCCGACGGGATTTCTCGTGTCCCGCCGTACTCAGGATCCACTCAGGAGGGAACGAAGTTTCAACTACAGGGTTTTTACCTTCTCTGACGGGCCTTTCCAGACCACTTCATCTACCCCGTTCCTTTGTAACTCCATGTAGAGTGTCCTACAACCCCAAGAGGCAAGCCTCTTGGTTTGGGCTATGTCCCGTTTCGCTCGCCGCTACTCAGGGAATCGCGTTTGCTTTCTCTTCCTCCGGGTACTTAGATGTTTCAGTTCCCCGGGTCTGCCTTCAATACCCTATGTATTAAGGTAAAGATACTGTTCCATTACGAACAGTGGGTTTCCCCATTCGGAAATCTCCGGATCAAAGCTTACTTACAGCTCCCCGAAGCATATCGGTGTTAGTCCCGTCCTTCATCGGCTCCTAGTGCCAAGGCATCCACCGTGCGCCCTTTCTAACTTAACCGTTTGACAATAAATTGTCGTGGTTGATTCTCTATTTAATAGAGAGAAAAACTAAAATGGCGATCACTCGGTTTTTCTTGGTTCTTCTTACTTACGATTATCTAGTTTTCAAGGAACAAAAAAGTTTTGAGGCACTTGCTCCCTCAAAACTAAACAAACAAGCGGTCAACAGTACGAATCATAAGATTCGCATTCCGATTGCCATTACGGCAATATCCTTAGAAAGGAGGTGATCCAGCCGCACCTTCCGATACGGCTACCTTGTTACGACTTCACCCCAATCATCTGTCCCACCTTAGGCGGCTGGCTCCAAAAGGTTACCCCACCGACTTCGGGTGTTACAAACTCTCGTGGTGTGACGGGCGGTGTGTACAAGGCCCGGGAACGTATTCACCGCGGCATGCTGATCCGCGATTACTAGCGATTCCGGCTTCATGCAGGCGAGTTGCAGCCTGCAATCCGAACTGAGAATGGTTTTATGGGATTGGCTTCACCTCGCGGCTTCGCTGCCCTTTGTTCCATCCATTGTAGCACGTGTGTAGCCCAGGTCATAAGGGGCATGATGATTTGACGTCATCCCCACCTTCCTCCGGTTTGTCACCGGCAGTCACCTTAGAGTGCCCAACTTAATGCTGGCAACTAAGATCAAGGGTTGCGCTCGTTGCGGGACTTAACCCAACATCTCACGACACGAGCTGACGACAACCATGCACCACCTGTCACTCTGTCCCCCGAAGGGGAACGCCCTATCTCTAAGGTTGTCAGAGGATGTCAAGACCTGGTAAGGTTCTTCGCGTTGCTTCGAATTAAACCACATGCTCCACCGCTTGTGCGGGCCCCCGTCAATTCCTTTGAGTTTCAGCCTTGCGGCCGTACTCCCCAGGCGGAGTGCTTAATGCGTTTGCTGCAGCACTAAAGGGCGGAAACCCTCTAACACTTAGCACTCATCGTTTACGGCGTGGACTACCAGGGTATCTAATCCTGTTCGCTCCCCACGCTTTCGCGCCTCAGCGTCAGTTACAGACCAGAGAGCCGCCTTCGCCACTGGTGTTCCTCCACATCTCTACGCATTTCACCGCTACACGTGGAATTCCGCTCTCCTCTTCTGCACTCAAGTTCCCCAGTTTCCAATGACCCTCCCCGGTTGAGCCGGGGGCTTTCACATCAGACTTAAGGAACCGCCTGCGCGCGCTTTACGCCCAATAATTCCGGACAACGCTTGCCACCTACGTATTACCGCGGCTGCTGGCACGTAGTTAGCCGTGGCTTTCTGGTCAGGTACCGTCAAGGTACCGGCAGTTACTCCGGTACTTGTTCTTCCCTGACAACAGAACTTTACGACCCGAAGGCCTTCATCGTTCACGCGGCGTTGCTCCGTCAGACTTTCGTCCATTGCGGAAGATTCCCTACTGCTGCCTCCCGTAGGAGTCTGGGCCGTGTCTCAGTCCCAGTGTGGCCGATCACCCTCTCAGGTCGGCTACGCATCGTCGCCTTGGTGAGCCGTTACCTCACCAACTAGCTAATGCGCCGCGGGCCCATCTGTAAGTGACAGCCGAAACCGTCTTTCAGCTTTTCCTCATGAGAGGAAAAGGGTTATCCGGTATTAGCTCCGGTTTCCCGAAGTTATCCCAGTCTTACAGGCAGGTTGCCCACGTGTTACTCACCCGTCCGCCGCTGATCTCCAAAAGCAAGCTAATGAAGATCCGCTCGACTTGCATGTATTAGGCACGCCGCCAGCGTTCGTCCTGAGCCAGGATCAAACTCTCCAAAAAAGAGTTATGAGTTAGCTCATAATTTAAAACGTTGGCTAGTGATCATCTATATAATAGAAGTCACTATAATATTGTTTGTTGACGCTTGTTTGTTTAGTTTTCAAAGAGCAATTTTATTATTCTGCCGCCCAGAAGCGACTTTCATAATATATCATGTGTTCAACTTGATGTCAATCACATTTTTTATTATTTCCACCGCTGTTTAATCGTTTTTTTGATTAGCTCAGCAGCGACGTTTATTAATATATCAAGATAACTCATTTGCGTCAACCGTATTTCTAAAAAAATATTAAAAAGCTTTTAAAGATATGTAATTAGCCTTTATACATACTTTTCTTCGCTGGCATATATTTAAGACATTCCTTAGGAGAAGCTATTCTTTTAAAGAGTGAAAACAGGATTTGGTATCTTTCTTTCATTGATCTTTTCACAACATGGTCAATCCGATCATCCTTTAAATCGAAAAGGATTTCGTCCATTTCTCTTTTGATTAAGTATTCAAGTTCTTTTAATTCTTTTTCATTGATCAGAACACCAAGCATACATACACTCCTGTTCATTTTCTCATAGTGATTGTAGTGTTATCTTTTTTGGGGATTTTTATAATCTTATTTTTTATTATCATATCTTTCAAAAATAAGAATAAAAATTAGACAAGGAGTGCATTGGACGAGGTGGTGAGAAAATGAATTTCTTTTTTGTATTAAATGCCAAATCGATTAAACAGGTTTTAGTCATCATGATTGCTGCTTTTTTCACAGCATGGTTCTTTTACATGGAAAATATGATTCAAATCCCTGCTTTCTCTGCAAAAGATGAACCGAAAGCTATTTATAGAGGCGAAAAGGATTTAGCCTTAACCTTTAACATTGGCTGGGGGGATGAAAAGGCTGAACCCATTCTGGACATCTTAAAGAAAGAAAAGGCAACTGCTGTAACCTTCTTTTTATCTGGATCCTGGGCTGAAAGGCACCCTGACCTGGTTAGCAGAATGGTAAAAGAGGGATATGAAATTGGGATGCTTGGTTATGAATACAAAGATTATACCGAGCTGGAGGATGATAAAATCAGGCGCGACATAATGAAGGCCCAGGAAGCATTCAAGAAACTCAATGTAAAAAACATTGAATTACTGAGGGCTCCTACAGGTCATTTCGACCAGCGCACTTTAAAAATCGCGGAGCGTCTTGGTTACACAGTAGTCCATTGGAGTCTCGATACGAAGGACTGGACTAACCCGGGAACTGCCGTTATAGCTGAAAATGCTGCTAAAGCAAAAAAAGGTGAGATTCTTTTAATGCACGCATCGGATTCTGCCAAACAAACAGCTGATGCACTTCCGCTTGTGTTAAAGGATATTCGTGGGAAAAACTTAAAAATGGTCACCGTTTCTGAAATGATCGCAAACGGAGACTCTAAATCAGCTGAAATAAAATAACCTTCTTATTTGGCATTAAATGGTCCGTTTGTCGACAAAGATTCGGTTCAAGAACCAGTTAATAAACCCTGTTGATTGGAGTGGAAGGCACGCAGACTCCTCCGAGAAAATGCTAATGCATTTCCATCGGGCGTGGGCCCCTTCGAGGAAGCTCTTTAGTGTCCTGCGGGCTCACTGCCAGCCCCGCGGAAAGCGAAGCGCCCGAAACGGAAATCAACAGACCCATTTTACATTCCAATCCAGAAAAAAGACTGTAGCCAGACTCGATTTCCATCGGCCTTGGCTACAGTCTGAACCGTCCAATTAAGCATTGGACGGTTTTTTTTGTGCTTTTTTATTCGCTTTCACGTTCCTATCAAGGGCTTTGCGCTCCTCAATCGATTTTTGATTTAATTTGTGAAGAACCAGCAGCTGATAGGCGTTACAAATTAACAACGGGAAGAGCATAAGGTATAGCCAGCTATGTTCGTTAACCTGCAAGACCGGAACCCATTCTATCACGGTTACAACCACCATGAAAAATAATGCTGGGATAAATGCATCTTTGTTCGTTTGTTTTGCTTTTATAAACGCTGTAACAAGACCTGCAATCAAAACAATGACTGCAAGTCCCAAGTATGGCAGGATGCTTTCCCCTTTTTCAGCAAATGAATTAAAACGAAAATAAACAAGATCAAATAATACAAAGGCAATCAGAATAACCTGAACCGCATTCCAAAGAGATTTAAAAACGCCAAGTCCAAAGCGATGGACGGTCAGATAAGCAAAGAATCCCATTTGGCTAAGAATGCTAAATATAAGTCCTACACCCATTAGCCATAATAAAATTGAAAGGAGCTCCATCATGCTAAAATCACTTAATAACTGCTGGAACTCATCCCAGCGGACAATAAAACCAACCACGCCTGTTGTCACAGCTCCTACAACAAGGGTAGTGAAAAATAAATGAACCCAATTACGGCTTGTCACAATTTTTTCCCCCATAAAAAAAATTACTGCACTCCTTGATTGTACCAATGCATGTATGAAAAATCTAGGTGCTCGCTTGGTGTATAACATTTTGCCTTATAACTCATTATAAGATTAGGGCTTTCTATGTGAAAGGGGAATGAACATGGAGAAGATAATGAAGTTTTTAATCCCCGCCGCCTTTTTACTTTTGGCTGCCGGCTGTGCTCCAACAGAGTCAGGCGGGGGACAAGTTGATTACGAAGAAACAAAGAAGATGGTCGTCGACATCCTTAAAACTGATGATGGCAAAAAAGCGATCCAGGAAGTGATGGGCGACGATGGCATGAAACAAAAATTAATAATGGACCAGCCGGTCGTAACCGATACAATCGAAAAAACATTAACATCTGAAAAAGGGATGGAATTTTGGAAGAAGTCCCTTGAGGATCCAAAATTCGCCGAAAGTGTCGCAAAAAGCATGAAGAAAGAAAATGAAAAACTGTTGAAAAACCTGATGAAGGATCCTGAATATAAAGGCATGATGATTGAGGTCATGAAGGATCCGGAACTGGAAAAAGAATTGACTACTCTTTTAAAAAGCAAAGAGTATCGTGAACACTTACAAAAAGTCATGTCTGAAACCTTTGAGAGCCCCCTTTTCAAGGCTAAACTGCAGGCCCTGATTGTAAAAGCAGCTGAGGAACTCCCAACTCAGAAACCTGAAGGCGGCGGAGATGGTGGCGGCGCTGGCGGAGGAGGATCTGGTGATTCAGGCGGTGGATCTTCTGGAGGACAGTAATTCATCAGTGAACTTCACTATAACAACAAAAATTAAAAAGCCTCTCCCTTTATGTTGTACGGGAGAGGCTTTTTCCTGTTTACTCCATTTTTAGGAAACAACAGTCATTACTTGTCGAGCATATGAATGACTTCTTGTGCGATGTTCGTATAAAGCGCGCCAATCTGATCATCTTCCTGGTAGATTGATGGAGCGAAATCTTCCTCGTTCCAGGTTGGCTGGCCTAATGGAAGCTTGCCTAAAAGCTTAGTATTCAGCTCATCAGCTAATTTTTCCCCGCCGCCTTGACCGAAGACATACTCTTTTTCCTCAGTCAGCTTGCTTTCAAAGTAAGACATATTTTCAATAACGCCAAGGATTTCATGTTCAGTTCTTAATGCCATAGCCCCTGCTCTTGCCGCAACGAATGCTGCTGTCGGATGCGGTGTCGTAACAATTATTTCTTTACATGTCGGCAGCATAGTATGGACATCTAAAGCTACATCTCCTGTACCTGGCGGCAAGTCAAGCAGCAGGTAATCAAGCTCTCCCCATTCAACCTCATTGAAGAAGCTGTTCAGCATTTTTCCGAGCATTGGCCCGCGCCAGATAATCGGTGCATTGTCTTCAACAAAGAATCCCATAGAGATTACTTTTACTCCATGTCTTTCAACTGGGATAATCCTTTCTCCTCTTACAACCGGACGCTTCGTGATGCCCATCATGTCAGGAACACTGAAGCCGTAAATATCAGCGTCGACCAGTCCAACTTTTTTGCCAAGGCGTGCAAGTGAAACTGCTAGGTTCACCGATACAGTCGACTTGCCGACTCCGCCTTTACCGCTGGCGATAGCAATGAACGTCGTTTTGCTATTTGGCGAAAGCAAGCCTTCCTCTTCAGGTGCCGCCGTCTGGAATTTCGAAAGGATCTCGGCAGGAAGTTCAGTGAATCTTAATCCAACTGTTTCAACCCCTGCTTCTTTTAAAAGGTTAACGATTTGCGTCTGGAGCTGCAGCTGTTCTGCTGTACCCGTTTTAGCAATCCCAATTTTCACGCTTACATGGTTCTTCTCTTCTTTGATCTTAATTTCTTCGATCGCATTTATTTCTTCGAGTGTTTTATGTAAAAATGGTTCCTTAAGGTCTTTTAAAAGTTCACGTACCTTAGCTTCAGATAACATAATGACACCCTCCTCTGTAAATTTTCATTTCAATGACAGTATAACACATTAGAATAATTACTAAGTGTTAAACCTATCACACATTTCTGAAAGATTATTCTTGCCTGATTAAATGTAATATAATCACCCTACATAAAAAAGAAGGATCCATGACCCTTCTTTAATTTTTCCAGAATTTTTGTTCATCAGTAAAATAGCGAAGCATTCCTTCATAAATGGAGGCCGCTACCTTTTCCTGGTAAGCCTCTTGTCTGAGGTTCGCTTCTTCTTCAGGATTGGACAGGAAACCAATTTCTACTAACACCCCTGGTTTATTTGTATGTTTTAACAGATAGATTTCATTTGCTGGCTTGGCTTTACGGTCTGTATTTTCCAGGTTCCGGCGCAATTCATCCTGGATCAATTTCGCCGCCCTTTTGTTTTCTTTAAAATGGGTAGAGTAAAATGTTTGGGCTCCCTTCCATCTCGGCGAAGGGATTGCATTCAAATGGATGGTGGCAAAAAAATCTGCCTCTGATTCATTAATCAAATCCAAACGCCTTTTTAAATCCTGGACCTTTCTTTTGCTGTATCCCTTTAGGCCTTTATCAGCAAGATCGACATCTGTTTCCCGAGTCATAATGACGAGTGCTCCCTGCTGTTGAAGGTAATCCCGCAATTTGAGAGCCACATTTAAAGCAATATCTTTTTCAAATGCTTCCTCTTCCCCCGCTCCTGGATCAACGCCGCCATGGCCAGGATCAAGGTAGATGATTTTTCCGGATAAGGGAAGATTCCATGATTCCCAGGAATCATTTTCAGCAAAATCGTACTGCAATATAAGGAACAGCACGGCCAGGCCGGCTGCAAATAAGATCATTTTGAATTTTTTCAGCATTTCTAAACCATCCTTCCCAGCTAGTCCCTGTTAATACACTATATGGGACAGGGCAATGGTTTAGAACTTTAGTCATTTCTCTAATGCAGCCTCAGTTTATATTTCTTTTCACCTTTCATAAAACCCTCCCGCCACCAGCCGTCGACATACTGCTCGCATAAATAATATAGCTCCTCCGATCCTGTACCTTCTTCACCCTTCCCCCAGAATAGGAAAAAGTTATACAAGGTATCAATCAGGTGCCGCTCCTCTTTATCACAGCGGTACTTAACGGATTCAACCGATTCGCCAAAATAACCAAACCGGCTGAATTTCGCACCAAGCAGGTACGCTTCAATCGCGACGTCGTAGCAGGCTTCTTCTATTCCTGAATTCATCACAAGATTGGAAGTCAGCCTTGATGAACCAAAATATTGTTTCACCCTGTTCTGCAGGATGTTAATTGATAATTCACGAAGCATGGAGCGTTCATATTTAATTTGTTTTTCTCTTCTCTTATCTACAAAAGTCGTTACGACGTTCAATATATTCTCACCCCTTAGGAAATAGTGTTCAACCGTCCCTCAGGTGTAATGCAATAATCAGGGACGTTTCCTTTTCCAGTTTTCTCAGTCGTTTACTGTATAAAAAAAGTTTAAATCAAATATAGCAATTAGGATAAAAAGCCCAGATTCGGATCTATTTGTAAAAGAGGAACGATTAAATAACCCTACTAATGATACTGTTCATTAATATTCTGAATTGTTAGAATATAAGTTACAACCAGAACTCGCTTCAATTTTATCTCTGAGGAGGGAAAGAAATGGAGCAATATGTTCGCGTTATTCCTTACAAATTAATTGAGGAAAATGAAGAAATCAATGAAGTTCCAAAGGGTGTCGAGTTAATTCAGGCACCGCAAATTTGGAATAAGACTAAAGGGAAAGGCATTAAGGTTGCAGTACTGGACACTGGCTGCGACATTACCCACCCTGACTTGAAAGACCGTATCATTGGCGGACGCAATTTTACCGATGATGATCGAAGCAACCCTGATATTTTTTATGATTATAACGGGCACGGCACACATGTATCGGGTACGATTGCTGCAACTGAAAACCATGCTGGCGTCATTGGTGTGGCACCTGAGGCTGGATTATTGATCGTAAAAGTCTTGAACAAAGCGGGCTCCGGCAAATATGAATGGATCATTAAAGGGATTCATTATGCTATTGAACAACAAGCCGATATTATCTCGATGTCACTGGGCGGTCCGGCAGATGTTCCTGAACTACATGAAGCCATTCAAGCCGCTGTTGAAAAGAATATTCTGGTCGTTTGCGCTGCAGGTAATGAAGGGGATGGGGACGACGCTACCAATGAGTTTGCCTACCCAGGCTGCTATAACGAGGTGGTCAGCGTTGGCGCGATTAACCTTGAACGAGGTTCTTCCGATTTTACAAACTCACATAATCAAATAGATGTTGTCGCACCTGGAGAAGGTATACTTTCAACTTATCTGAACGGAAAATATGCAAAATTGAGCGGGACCTCCATGTCAGCTCCGCATGTTTCTGGTGCGCTTGCACTGATTAAAACATATGCAAATCAGCAATTTGAACGGCCTCTTACCGAACCGGAGTTATATGCCCAATTAATCAGACGGACTGTTCCACTCGGGAATTCACCAAAACTCGAAGGAAACGGCCAGGTTTACTTGACTGTTCCAGATCATTTAGCCGGCATTTTCGACCAGAACTTCAAAACCATGGTCGCTAATGCACTATGATTAAGCTCAAAACCATTTTAGAGGAATGGATATCGGCGAAGGACACTCATATAGAAAGCATCAATAACAAAGTGTACTATGATTGTGCGCTGGATCAAAAAACGCGAGAGGAGTATTACAGCAATATCCACTTTGAACAGCTTAATCTGGCGGATGAGATGAATATTCTTTTAGTGAATTCCCATACTAATCCTTTAAGGTATTCACCCCATCAATATGTGTATCCATGGGTGGACCTGCAGGAGAATCTTCAGCTAAAAAGTTTATACTCCGGACTGAATCTTAATCCGCTAAAAACCATTGAGGAGGATTTAAGGCAGTTAAAAGCTTTTCAGGAAGATGAATTTTTTTCGAACGGGAGAATGATTTATAACTGCGAGCATGTAGATTTGCACCATCTGTTCGCGTGTGAACCGGCCTGTAACAGCATGAGAAACAACTTTCCATATCATGATTATCAGTCATATACTCCTGAGCTGGCTGCTAACGGAATTAGAACAGGCTGCGGCATGGCGGAGAATGGAGGCTTTGAACCCGAATATGGCAAGGGCATTTCAGCAAGAGCGGTGTTTTATTTTACGCTTCGATATAAGGGATTGATCTCACTCGAGGATCTAACGGATTTGGAGCTTTTGCTTAAATGGCATCAAGAAAATCCTGTGGCACTATACGAAAAGCACAGGAACGCCGCCATTCAAGAGCTGCAGGAAATCGAAATCCGTTTATTGATTTTCCATGGGAGGCTGAAAAAATGCTCGGTATGTAGCAGAAAACCGCCTGGATTCAGGCGGTTTTTTTGCTTGGTGCTTTACCCTGGTTTCCTTCACTCCGGGAAATGCCGCCACTAAGTTTATCCTTTGCCGTGCTCATTACCTGTTATTACCTCCTTCTGTCACTAAGGAATTTTACCCCAAAGGGCAAACTAATTCAGAATACTAATGAAGGGATGGATTGCTATGTCAATGGAGTGGTTTGACCGTGTAGTTGGGGAATTGCAGGATCATCTTGAATCTATATGTGAAAAATATGAGCAAGATGGCCAGATGGCTGTGGAGCGGGGATCCAAGCATCCAAGAATCGAGTTTTTTGTTGACTACGAGGATGGTGAACGAGAGTATTTTTACTCCCTATTCTTTGATCCGCACAACGAAGAATTCTATACCGAAAAGATTGATGATGAACTGGAGCAGCCTGCCCGGGTCATATTTTCTGATATAGACGATATAGTCGATGCGGTTCATGAAGGGTTTCATGACTACATTAATGATGCCGACGAAGATGTAGATGTCTTTTACGCCACCCATGAGGATGAAACAGAATATATGGATGTCTATGATGATGCCGATTTAGAAGAACTGGATGATGCGGACGAATTCTACATCACAGAAATCGCAGATGATGATGATATCTTTGAGGAAATCGATGTGGAATGGGAAACTCCTGAGGTGACTGCATTCCACAGGGAGGATGAGGTCGAAGTGACATACCAGTTCGGGGTGGTACAGGAAACAGGCGACGGAGTACTTCGCCGGATCAACCGCTTATGGACAGAAGATGACGATATGATAAAGGATGAGACCAATTTTATCTTCACAAAAGAAGAAGCGCCTACCATCATCGCAATGATTGCCAGCCATATGGATTCCATGCTGGGATATAAGGACTAGAAATATAGAGGGAGGGATAATCCATGTTTCGTGGTTTATCTCTGTCTTTTATTTGGGCTCTTTTCTAAAATATTGTGGTTTTTGAAATGAATTTTTCAACAAACCTTTGAAGAGGAAGTTGACTGGAACGAAAGTTGCGAGACTCCGCCGAAAATGCTATCGCCTTTCCTTCTTACATGGGCAGATTTAAGGAAGCTATTCGATGTCCTGCGGGAGCAGCGGGACAGGTGTGTGACTAGACTAGTTCAAATGATTCAATAAATTGACCCCACCGGCGCCAGTAGTGCCGAGCTGGATCACCGCCCGCCTCTAAAAGAATTTGTTGATGAAAAAACCGGCAGTTAGGCTTAATTCTTCCGCTGCAAGCGAGTATCCTGGCTCGGAAGTCAACCACTACTCTAATAGAAATGACAACGAAATCAGGTTTTATTTAAATAAGATAAGTCTATTGAGCTTCATTAAAACCCGTATTAACAGGCTTTTCTTGACTTTAATAAGAAAACGAAAATTTGGTCTTTATGTTTCGTCGTTAAAAGGTGGTCATTTCAAAGTAAAAGACCTCACTAAAAAGTGAGGTCTAACCATAATACCTTCCAAGGCAAAGCCTTGCATCGCATAATGTACTTATAGTATATGCAAAATAGAGAAAACGATGAATAATTTTTCTTTTAAAGACGAAAGGCAGCCATAAACAATATCGCTATTGTTAGGACTGCCTCCGGATCGCATAATAACTACAACGCACCATGGTGCGAACTAATAATGTACCCTAATTATACCCTAGTTGGAGACAATGTCAAACTTGCAACTCTAAAAAAAATGCAGAAATCAGCTATTTTTTAATAAAAATACACCCTTTTATGCTCTTTTCTCACTTTTTTAGCGTTTTTCGGCGTTTTTTATTTCCTTTCAGCCGGAGGAGAAGCAAACATCCTACGGATTTCCTTGTGTATCTCCTTCATGTTTTCAGTAGATACTTCGGCAATTTTTCCACCCTTAAACATTGGTTTATCAATTCTGTCTTTCGAAATAGTTCTAAAATGTTCGACTAATGCAGTGTTATCAAAACCGTCAAGATCAACATGATACCAGTATCCATCACCCAATCTTTGACTTGTCAAAGGTACTACATAGCATATAGGTGATTTTTTTTCGACTTTGACAATAACTACCGGCCTGTGCTTGTCCTCTTCACGTCCAACATTTAACCCCATAAATGCCCAATATATACGTTTATAAAGTAATGGGAATGTATGAATTTTATTTTTGTCTATGTAACGTAATTGGGCTTTCTGTAACATCCATTCAGCATAACCCAATGCTTCTACAGAATCATCGTTGCCGCTCGAATCTTTTAATCCATCTAAAATTTTCTCCAAATCAGTAAAGACTTTTTGGATTTGAGTTTTTGTTGCTTGGTCCACTTTCATACCTCCTTCCTCAATCCGATTAATAAATTATATCGCAACTTGTATTATAAAAGGTTATTTTTTTGGAAAATAAAGCCTATAAATATCGTATAATAGGATATTTCTCTGAATAGAGTTTTTCACAACCTTTTGTATAAGGCTCTAACTTCAAATGTAAATCTTCTCAGGATTGAAGCACGCAGCATAACAATAATTGCAAGAAACTCAAAGGTACTTGGAGGTATAACAGGGTGAAAAATTCTTTCGTGGTCATAATGTGGTCAAAAATCATTTTTAACAATAAAAAAGACCCCCAACCAAATAGGTTGAGAGCCTTTGAAGCGCCAAAAATTAACGCTTTGAGAACTGAGGTGCACGACGAGCGCCTTTAAGACCGTATTTCTTACGTTCTTTCATACGAGCGTCACGAGTTAATAGTCCTGCACGCTTAAGTGTTGGACGGAATTCTGGGTCAGCTTGAAGTAACGCACGAGCGATACCGTGGCGGATTGCGCCAGCTTGACCAGTGTATCCACCGCCATTTACGTTTACAAGGATATCGTAGCTTCCTACAGTTTCAGTAGCAACAAGTGGCTGCTTAACTACTTCACGTAATGCTGCGAATGGGATATAGTTTTCAATTTCACGATCGTTGATTGTAATTTTTCCAGTGCCTGGTACTAAACGAACTCGTGCAACGGAGCTCTTACGACGACCAGTACCGATATATTGAACCTGTGCCAAGTCAATTACCTCCTTATTAATTATCCGCGAAGTTCGTAAACTTCAGGTTGTTGTGCTTGATGTGGATGCTCGTTACCAGCATATACATGAAGCTTTCTAAACATTTGGCGTCCAAGAGAGTTCTTTGGAAGCATACCTTTGATTGCAAGTTCAAGCATCTTTTCAGCGTAGTTCGTACGCATTTCAAGAGCTGTTCTTTGCTTCAATCCACCTGGGTGCATTGTGTGGCGGTAGTAGATTTTGTCAGTAAGTTTCTTACCAGTAAGTTCGATCTGAGAAGCGTTGATGATGATTACGTGATCACCAGTGTCAACATGTGGTGTGAAAGTTGGTTTATGTTTACCACGTAGAATAGCTGCAACTTCAGTTGAAAGGCGACCTAGAGTCTTGCCTGCAGCGTCAACTACGTACCATTTACGCTCGATATTGTTGGCATTTGCCATAAACGTTGTACGCATGAGTTTCCCTCCTAAATAGTCAAAAAAAATCAATTTCATTTGTGGTATATTTTCAAACACGATAAAGCTCTTCCGGGGCTGATCGTGGGTTTAAAATACATACATATGATATATTAACCTGTGGTTGCGAGATTGTCAACACCAGGAATAGTTGTCATAATGGTTTTTTCAAATTTATTTCCTATTTTCTAATGAATCGTCTTCATAGAAAACCTTCCATAGATAGAGTCCGTGCCCAGGTGCTGTCTTGCCCGCCAATGTGCGGTCTTTTTTTTCAAGAAGCTCAGGAATCGAATCTGCTGCTCTCATGCCTGTGCCGATCTCCAAAAGTGTACCTACGAGAATCCTTACCATGTTGTAAAGAAAACCGTTCCCGACAAACCTGAAGACAAACTGGCCGTTCTCTTCGAAAAAATCGATTTCCTTCACTGTCCGTACCCTGTCCTCGACTTCTGTTTTAGCAGAGCAAAAACTAGTAAAGTCATGAGTCCCGAGCAAATGTTTGCTAGCTTCCCTCATCGCCTCTAAATCAAGGCTAAAAGGAAACTGGTACGCAAAGTTCCTGTGGAACGGATCTCGATGTTTGGATAGCAGCATAAAGTATCGATATTCTTTTCCGACCGCGTTAAAGCGCGCATGGAAGTCAGGCGCTGCCAATTCAACACTATTAATGGCAATATCAGAAGGCAGCAAGGAATTTAGCGCAATCTGCCACCTGGCAGGCTCAATTTCGAGCATTGTATCAAAATGGACAACCTGCCCCCGCGCATGCACTCCTGCGTCTGTACGGCCCGATGCGCTTATCCTGATACGTGTACCCTTATTAAGCTTCTCAAGTGCCTTTTCAATTTCTCCCTGGACCGTCCTTTTGCCAGGCTGGACCTGGTAGCCGGAAAACATCGTGCCATCGTATGATACTGTACATTTTAATCGCGGCATTTTAATACCCTACCCTCTTAAAACAATCAATAGAATCGTAACGAGCGCCAGAAATAGAATCATGCTTGTATCTGCAGATCCCCATTTCAGCTGACGATACTTTGTCCGGCCTTCCCCGCCTTTGTAGCCTCTTGCCTCCATGGCAACAGCAAGCTCCTCAGCCCGCTTGAATGAGCTGATGAACAGCGGAATCAATAACGGAACGATTGCTTTGATTCTCTCTTTGACCGGGCCGCTGTTATACTCTACGCCCCTTGCCGTCTGGGCCTTCATGATTTTGTCTGTTTCCTGCATAAGCGTGGGAATGAACCGCAATGAAATGGACATCATCAAAGCAAGCTCATGAACAGGGAAGTTCACCTTTTTCAAAGGATTAAGCAAAGTTTCCAGGCCATCTGTTATTTCGATCGGTGTCGTTGTCAGGGTCAAAAGTGAAGTGATCAGAATCAGCAGGAAAAAGCGCAAAGATATAAAAATCCCTTGTCTGATTCCATCTTCGTAGATTTTCAGCCAGCCTAAATCTAAGACGAGCTCTCCACCCTTTGTCATGAAAATGTGCAGCAGGAATGTGAAGACTACCAGCAGCAAAATGGGTTTTAACCCTCCGTATAGGAATCGCACTGGTATTTTTGACATACCTACCATTAAAAGTGTATAAATTGCTAAAACGCCATATGTCCATGCATTATTTGCAATGAAAACAACACAGACAAAAAGAAATACAATGATCAGCTTCGAACGGGGATCCATCCGATGCAAAACGGACTCTCCTGGCACATAGCGGCCAAAGATCATATTCTCCATCATTTCCGGCTGCCCCCTTCCAAAAATCCCGCTACCATCTCGGCTAGCTCGTCCTCAGAAAGACTAATCCGGCTGAATTTAGTCTGAAAGGCTTTTTCAATCCTTAACTGCAGACCGACTACCTCAGGAACATCCAATCCTAAATCTATCAGTGCTTGCGGATTTGAAAAAATCTCTTCAGGTGTCCCTTTTGTAAATACCTTCCCCTGATGCATGACAACAATTTTATCGGCATAACGCGCAGCATCTTCCATGCTGTGTGTAACCAGGATCGTCGAAAGGTTTTTCTTTTTATGAAGTGAATAAAATAAGTCCATTATTTCTTTTCGGCCCCTGGGATCAAGTCCAGCGGTCGGCTCGTCCAATACGATAACCTCTGGTTCCATCGCCAATACTCCGGCAATCGCAACGCGGCGCATTTGGCCCCCTGATAGGTCGAACGGGGATTTTTCAAGGATATCTTCAGACAGACCGACCAATTGGATGGCTGCCCTTGCACGTTCCTTTGCTTCGTTCTCTGAGACACCAAAGTTCATCGGTCCGAAGCAAATATCCTTTTCCACTGTTTCTTCGAATAACTGGTGTTCTGGAAACTGAAAGACAATTCCCACCTTTTCACGGACACCCTTTAAATTCTTTTCTTTACGATTCGCCTTGATCTCCCTGCTGCCAATCACTACAGAACCTTTTGTCGGCTTCAAGAGAGCATTCAGATGCTGCAGCACCGTAGACTTGCCTGAACCAGTATGGCCGATGATGGCTAAATACGTTCCTGAAGGAATATCGATGGATACATCAGAAACGGCAAGACGTTCGAAGGGAGTATTAGCCTGGTAACGATATTCTACATTTTTGAGTGAGATGTCCATAATTCTGTCACCAGCTCTTCTTCTGTTAAATATGATTTTGATAGGCCAATCCCTTTATCCCGCATAATTTTACTCATTTTCACGGGAAAAGGAATATCCAGACCAAGTTTAATAAGTTCTTCATCCATCTGAAAAATCTCTTCGGGGGTTCCTTCACGATATAGCTTTCCTTTATTCATGACGAGGATTCTGTCAGCTTTGGCTGCTTCCTCAAGATCATGTGTAATCGAAATGACCGTGATATTTTCCCGGCTTTTTAATTCACGAACTGTTTCAATGACCTCTGCACGGCCTCGAGGGTCAAGCATCGAGGTAGCCTCATCAAGGATGATGATGGCAGGCTGCAGGGCAAGTACACCTGCAATGGCTACACGCTGCTTTTGGCCGCCGGACAGATGGTGCGGCTCTTGATTTAGAAAGGTTCCCATTTTGACTTTTTCAAGTGAATTTTGGACGCGCTCTACCATTAATTCTCTTGGCACGCCGTGATTTTCCAGACCAAAAGCCACATCATCCTGAACAGTTGTTCCAACGAACTGGTTATCAGGATTTTGAAAAACCATTCCGACATTTTTTCGTACATCCCAGACTGTGTCCTCCGATAGAGTAATACCGCATACGGATATTGACCCTTCCTGCGGAAATTGCAGTCCGTTTAACAATTTGGCAAGGGTTGACTTGCCTGAACCATTATGTCCCACTATGGCCAGCCATTCACCTTCAAAAATATCAAAGCTGATATTATTTAAGGCAGGAGCATTTTGTCCATCATAGCTAAAAGATACATCTTGGATGCTAACAAGGAGCTTTTTCATCTCCGTCCTCCTCTCAACTCTTCTTAACTAGCTCTTCTCTAATTTCATTGCTTCATTATGATTTGAACATTTTTGGATATAAAAAAAGCCTGCACCTCTTCCCGGGCGGAAACGTTCCGCGAATTACCGGGTCCTTAAAGGACTGGGAAGAAGTGCATGAGCTAGACGAGACAGGCAGGAAAAGCTCCGCGAGTGAATCTGGCATCAGATCCCCGCAGCAGGACGTAAAAATATATCCTGGCGTTCCTGGCCTAATGGACAGTGAGCAATCCCTCTTTTAAAGCCTGCTCATCATAACGCTCGTTTTGGCTTGTGCTGCTTTTTTCAATTCATTTACCGTCAGAGGCAGGCCCTGATTGTAAGAAAAAAAGGGGATGAAACAAGTTTGTATAAACTGTCCATCGCCCTTGCCCGAGTGTTTAAAGATATTAAACTAACTCGATAATTACCATTGGCGCACCGTCACCGCGGCGAGGTCCAAGTTTCATAATACGAGTGTATCCACCTTGGCGCTCAGCATAGCGTGGCGCGATGTCAGCGAATAATTTTTGAACTGCATCTTGGTTTGTTTCAGCGTTTGCAACTTCGTGACGAACCCAAGCAGATGCTTGACGGCGAGCATGAAGGTCTCCGCGCTTTCCAAGAGTAATCATTTTTTCAACAACTGAACGAAGCTCTTTCGCACGTGTTTCAGTCGTTTCAATACGCTCATTGATAATCAAGTCTGTTGTTAAGTCACGTAGCATTGCTTTACGCTGGGCACTTGTGCGTCCTAACTTTCTGTATCCCATGAGTGTTTCCCTCCTTTGTTGAAGTCATAAGCTGGCATTTTCAGTCTGACAGCAAAATGCCTAGTTAATCTGCAATTAACTAGTCATCTTTACGTAAGCCTAAGCCTAGCTCTTCTAGTTTTGCTTTTACTTCTTCTAATGATTTTCTGCCTAGGTTACGAACCTTCATCATATCTTCTTCTGTCTTATGAGCAAGCTCTTGGACAGTGTTGATTCCAGCACGCTTCAAGCAGTTATATGAACGAACAGAAAGGTCTAGTTCTTCGATAGTCATCTCCAGAACTTTTTCTTTTTGATCTTCTTCTTTCTCAACCATGATTTCAGCATTTTGAGCTTCATCAGTCAGACCGACAAAAATATTCAAATGCTCAGTCAGGATTTTAGCACCGAGTGCAATAGCTTCCTTAGGACCTGTGCTGCCATCTGTCCATACGTCAAAGACCAGCTTGTCATAATTCGTCATTTGCCCTACGCGAGTGTTTTCTACCTGATAAGATACACGTGAAACCGGTGTGTAGATTGAGTCGATTGGAATAACTCCGATCGGCTGGTCTTCCCGCTTGTTTTGATCAGCAGGAGTATAACCACGGCCTCTGCGGGCAGTCAAACGCATACGCAATGATCCTTTGCTAGAAAGAGTCGCGATGTGAAGATCCGGATTAAGGATTTCAACATCACTGTCATGCGTGATACCAGCTGCAGTAACAGGACCTTCTCCCTGTAAATCGATTTCGAGTGTCTTCTCTTCGTCAGAGTAGATTTTCAATGCTAATTTCTTAACGTTTAAAATGATTGATGTAACATCTTCTACGACGCCTTCAATTGTTGAGAACTCATGAAGTACTCCATCGATTTGAATCGATGTAACAGCTGCACCTGGGAGTGAGGATAATAGGATACGACGTAAGGAGTTACCCAAAGTTGTACCATATCCACGCTCAAGCGGTTCTACGACAAACTTGCCGTACTTGGCATCATCGCTGATCTCAACCGTTTCGATTTTTGGTTTTTCTATTTCGATCATCAAATATACCCTCCTTCAAAACGTCGAAACCCCGGCTGGTTATTCACCACACCGAAAGTCCCCCATGTATACGTTCCCGTCTGTGCACAACAACTGGATTAATGATTTCTGTATACTAGAAAATATTTGTATCATATCCCATTATAGACAGGACTACAAATTCTATACAGAAAAATTAAACACGGCGACGTTTTGGCGGGCGGCAGCCGTTATGTGGAACTGGAGTTACATCTTTGATCGCTGTAACTTCAAGACCTGCTGCTTGTAAAGCACGGATAGCTGCTTCACGGCCAGCACCTGGTCCTTTAACAGTTACCTCTAAAGTTTTCAAACCATGTTCCATAGAAGTTTTAGCTGCAGTTTCTGCTGCCATTTGTGCTGCGAATGGAGTGGATTTACGTGAACCCTTGAAACCAAGCGCACCTGCACTAGACCATGATAATGCATTACCATGTACGTCTGTAATTGTTACGATTGTATTGTTGAAAGTTGAACGAATATGCGCAACTCCACTTTCAATATTCTTTTTGACGCGGCGTTTGCGTGTATTAGTTTTACGAGCCATTTAAATGTTACCCTCCTTTACGGATTATTTTTTCTTGTTAGCTACAGTCTTACGAGGACCTTTACGAGTACGTGCGTTGTTCTTCGTGTTTTGTCCGCGTACAGGCAATCCACGACGATGACGCAACCCACGGTATGAACCGATCTCCATTAGACGCTTGATGTTTAGTGAAACTTCACGGCGAAGGTCACCTTCAACCTTTAACTTGTCGATAATATCACGGATCTTGTTAAGTTCTTCTTCAGTAAGATCGCGAACACGAGTGTCTTCAGAAACACCAGCTTCAGCAAGAACTTTCTCAGCAGTTGGTCTGCCAATTCCGAAAATGTATGTTAAAGAAATAACTACACGCTTTTCACGTGGAATATCTACACCAGCAATACGTGCCATCTAGATGCGCACCTCCTTTATTATTAACCTTGTTTTTGTTTATGTTTAGGGTTTTCACAGATCACCATTACTTTGCCTTTTCTGCGGATAACTTTACACTTTTCACAGATTGGCTTAACAGATGGTCTCACTTTCATTACTCTAACCTCCTTGATAGTACGGAGTCACGGTTTATTTAAAGCGGTAAGTAATTCTTCCGCGAGTCAAATCATATGGAGAAAGCTCTACTGTTACTTTATCTCCAGGCAGGATCCGAATGAAGTGCATTCTGATTTTGCCGGAAACATGAGCCAACACTGTATGACCATTCTCTAATTCTACCTTAAACATTGCATTAGGCAAAGTTTCAGTTACTGTGCCTTCAATTTCAATTACATCATCTTTCGCCATAAACTGGTCTCCCTTCTTAAATCAAATACGTATTTAAATCTTATGCCCCGCATTGGCGAAGCTTAGCTTTCCATTTGACACGGTCTATAAAGCAAAACAATTGAGAAAATCGCTGAGAAAAATATTCAACCTTATGATTATAACATAAAGCTGGCATCCCGTCCGCATAGAAATTACATTTTGGCCTATTTTAAGACTAAAAACAGAATCAGGCGTCCGAACACTTTCAATCAGGCTTTCGTTAAAATTTCAAAACCAGTTTCAGTGATCGCGATTGTATGCTCAAAGTGAGCACACACTTTACCGTCAACCGTTACGACAGTCCAATCATCGGCTAACGTTTTAACATAGCGGCTTCCTGCATTCACCATTGGTTCTATACATAGAACCATTCCAGGCTTCAGCCTTGGACCCTTGTTAGGAGGGCCATAATGAGGAATTTGCGGGTCCTCATGCAATTCTTGCCCAATTCCATGGCCGACATACTCGCGAACAATAGAAAAACCTTCAGATTCCACATACGTTTGAATAGCATGGGAGATGTTCGAAAGACGTTCTCCTGGCTTGGCTTCTTTCAAGCCCCTGAACAAAGACTCTTCCGTCACGTCTAATAGACGCTGAGCTTCCTCATCAATCTTGCCTACCGGATAAGTCCAAGCAGAGTCCCCGTGGTATCCGTTGTACTTCGCACCGATATCGATACTGATGATGTCGCCTTCTTTAAGAACCCGTTCGCCAGGAATCCCGTGAACTAGTTCGTTATTGACAGATGCACAGATGCTGCCGCGAAAACCATTATAACCTTTAAAAGAAGGAATAGCACCTTGTTTGAGGATAAAATCTTCGGCAATGGCATCCAATTCTTTAGTTGTAATGCCAGGAGCAACATGCTTCTTCAACTCCTGGTGAGTTAACGCTACAATGCGACCTGCTTCTCGCATAATTTCTATTTCACGAGGGGTTTTACAAATGATCATTAATTTAAGCCCCCAAGCAAATCTTCGATATCAGCAAACACTTTATCAATATCCTGCTGACCGTTGATATTGCGTAAGTAACCTTTATCTTCATAGAAATTTAACAGAGGCTTTGTTTGCTGGATGTTGACATCCAGACGATTTTGAACTGTTTCGGCATTATCATCAGCACGCTGATAAAGTTCTCCGCCACAACGATCGCATACGCCTTCCTGAGAAGGTGGATTGAACACGAGGTGGTAAGTAGCTCCACAGTTTTTGCAAATCCTTCGTCCTGTTAAACGCTCCATCAAGATACTCTGATTTACATCAATGTTGATGACAAAATCAATTTTCTTGCCAAGATCAGTAAGCATAGTGTCCAGAGCTTCAGCCTGGGCAACAGTGCGCGGAAATCCATCTAAAAGGAATCCCTTGCCACAGTCATCCTTGCTTAAGCGCTCACGGACGATCCCGATTGTTACTTCATCAGGAACTAACTCTCCCTTGTCCATAAACGACTTTGCTTTTAATCCAAGTTCCGTTTCTCCTTTGATGGCTGCACGGAACATATCTCCTGTTGAGATATGAGGGATGTTGTATTTCACAACAATTTTATCGGCTTGCGTGCCCTTACCGGCACCCGGAAGCCCCATCAGAACCAAATTCACAAGATTTCCCCCCTCAGTCTCTATTTAAAGATTCAGGGAACAAAGTCCCCTAAATCCTATTTAATAAAGCCTTTATAGTGGCGTTTTACAAGCTGAGCTTCAAGCTGCTTCATTGTTTCAAGCGCAACGCCGACAACAATCAGCAAACTTGTTCCGCCAATCTGTACCGATTGAGGCAGACCAGCAAATTTAATAAAAAATACTGGCAGCACAGAGATAACCGCAAGGAAGATTGCGCCGACCAATGTCAAGCGATACAAAACCTTAGTCAAATAATCCTGTGTGTTTTTGCCAGGACGGATGCCTGGAACATATCCACCTTGCTTCTTCAAGTTTTCAGCAACCTGTTCAGGATTCACCTGGATGAACGCATAGAAATACGTGAACGCCACGATTAATGCTACATACACGACCATACCGATCGGCTGAGTATAATCAAACGTCTTCTGGATCCAGAGTGTCACATCATTGGTGCCGAAGAATTGAGCGATTGTCGGAGGTGTAACGACAAACGAGATTGCGAAGATAACCGGGATAACACCAGCTGCATTCACTTTCAAAGGAAGGTGAGTGTTCTGGCCGCCAACCGAATTATTTCCTGCACTCATACGTTTAGCGTACTGAATAGGTATTTTACGTGTTGCCTGCTGAATGAAAATAACACCAACGATAATAGCGATAACAGCGATAAGAATTAACAGGACAGTAACGATTCGTAGGAATAGTGCCTCACCTGCATCTTCAAATTGCTGAGCATATATCTGGTTTGCCATAGTCGGAATTCCAGCAGCAATACCTGCAAAGATAATGATTGAGATACCATTGCCTACTCCCTTTGCCGTAATCTGTTCACCTAACCACATTAAGAATGCAGTTCCGGCAGTCAAGACCGTAGCAATCAGCAAGTAAGTTCCGATACCTGAGCTTTGGATTAATAATCCGCCAGCCATATTATTAAAGCCATAAGACATACCGAGTGCCTGGATAAAACCAAGAACGATCGTAAAATAGCGGGTAAACTGAGCTAATTTACGTCGTCCGACTTCTCCTTGTTTTGACCATTCAGTAAACTTAGGCACAACATCCATCTGTAATAGTTGAATGATGATGGAAGCAGTGATGTAAGGCATGATTCCCATTGCGAAAATGGAGAAATTCTTCAGCGCACCGCCGCCAAATGTATTAAGCACTCCGAAAACACTCATGTCATCTTGTGCTCTTAAAATATCTGCATTTACGTTCGGAACAGGAATAAATGAGCCGAGACGAAATACAATCAACATTAAAAGGGTGAAGAAGATTTTATTTCTAATTTCACCCACGCGCATAAAATTGGAGATTGTCTGGAACATTAAATCACCTCAGTTTGACCGCCAGCAGCTTCGATAGCTTCTTTGGCTGTAGAGGAGAACTTATGAGCTTTAACAGTTAGCTTCTTGTCTAAGCTTCCTTTAGCAAGTATTTTCACACCTGCTAATTCTTTCTTAACAAGACCTGTTTCGATTAAAAGTTCTGGAGTCACTTCAGTTCCATCTTCGAATACGTTTAGAGCATCAAGGTTAACGACTGCATATTCTTTGCGGTTGATGTTTGTGAAACCGCGTTTTGGCAAGCGTCGGAATAAAGGAGTTTGACCACCTTCAAAACCAAGGCGAACACCGCCGCCAGAACGTGCGTTTTGACCTTTATGACCCTTACCAGCAGTTTTACCTTGGCCAGAACCGATACCACGTCCTAGACGTTTACGTTCTTTACGAGAACCTTCTGCAGGCTTTAATTCATGAAGTTTCATGTTGGCACCTCCTTATTTTAAAGAAGAATAAAATTATTTTTCGTTTACTGTAACAAGATGAGAAACTTTGTTGATCATGCCGCGGATTGCAGCATTATCAGCTTGCTCAACTGTTTGGTTCATTTTACGTAGACCAAGAGCCTTAACTGTTTCGCGCTGATCTTGCGGACGGCCGATCAAGCTGCGAGTGAGGGTAATTTCCAATTTGTTAGCCATTTGATTTCCCTCCTTATCCTAACAGTTCTTCCACAGATTTACCGCGTAACTTTGCTACGTCTTCTGCACGCTTAAGTTGCTTTAAGCCGTCAAGAGTTGCACGTACCATGTTGATTGGTGTGTTAGTTCCAAGTGATTTAGAAAGGATGTCAGCAACCCCCGCTAATTCTAGAACCGCACGAACTGGTCCACCAGCGATAACTCCTGTACCTTCAGAAGCAGGTTTTAGAAGGATTTCACCAGCACCAAAGTGTCCGATAACCTGGTGTGGAATTGTAGTACCAACCATAGGTATTTGGATTAGGTTCTTCTTCGCATCTTCGATAGCTTTGCGAATCGCTTCAGGTACTTCTTGAGCTTTACCAGTACCCATGCCGACATGACCGTTTTTATCTCCTACTACTACAAGAGCAGTAAAACGGAAACGGCGTCCACCTTTAACAACTTTCGCAACACGGTTAACCGTAACTACGCGTTCTTCAAGTTCAAGTTTGTTTGGATCAATACGACGCATCTTTTGTGTCCCTCCTTTTTCTATTAAAATTCTAAGCCGTTTTCACGAGCAGCATCAGCTAGTGCCTGGATGCGGCCATGATAGAGGTATCCGCCACGGTCAAATACTACTGATTTGTAACCTTTTTCAACAGCGCGTTGAGCGATAAGAGCACCGATCATCTTTGCTGCTTCAAGGTTTTTGCCTTCAACATTAACTTCTTTATCTAAAGTAGAAGCACTTGCTAAAGTTACTCCCTTTACATCGTCAATTAATTGAGCGTAAATGTGCTTGTTTGAACGGAACACATTTAGACGAGGACGAGCTTCAGTTCCGCTAAGTTTCGCACGTACACGACCATGTCTTTTACGGCGAGTAGCGTTTTTATCAGCCTTCGTAATCATTTACGTCACTCCTTTCGTTAACCTATGCGGCCTTACTTACCTGTTTTACCTTCTTTACGGCGTACAAATTCGCCTTCATAACGAATACCTTTACCTTTGTAAGGCTCTGGCGGACGTACGTCACGGATGTTAGCAGCTAATGCGCCAACACGCTCTTTATCAGTTCCTTTTACAATTACCTTTGTGTTTGCAGGAACTTCGATCTCGATGCCAGTTTCTGGCTCGATTTCTACTGGATGAGAATAACCTACGCTAAGTACAAGCTTGTTGCCTTGCTTAGAAGCACGGTAACCGACACCTACTAGCTCAAGAGTTCTTTCAAATCCTTTAGATACACCTTCAACCATGTTCGCAAGGACCGCGCGAGTCGTTCCGTGCAATGCACGATGTTCTTTTGCGTCAGATGGACGAGAGATGTTGATTACGTTATCTTCAACCTTAATTTCGATATCAGCGTGAAAAGTACGAGACAATTCACCTTTTGGTCCTTTAACAGTTACGTTGTTGTTATCAAGAGTAACAGTTACACCAGCTGGAATTTCAATTGGTTTTTTACCTACGCGTGACATTTGTTGCACCTCCATTCATTCAGAAAATCTATTACCAAACGTATGCTAAAACTTCTCCGCCTACTTGCTTTGCGCGAGCTTCTTTGTCAGTTAAAACGCCGTTTGAAGTTGAAACAAGAGCAATACCTAAACCGTTAAGTACCTTAGGTACTTCGTTTGATTTTGCATAAACGCGAAGACCTGGCTTACTGATTCTCTTAAGACCAGTAATAACACGCTCGTTGTTTGCACCGTACTTCAAGAAGATACGGATGATACCTTGTTTGTTATCTTCGATATATTCAACATCACGTACGAAACCTTCACGCTTAAGGATCTCAGCGATTTCTTTTTTCATGTTAGAAGCAGGTACTTCTAATTTTTCGTGACGTACCATATTCGCATTACGAATACGAGTAAGCAAATCTGCAATCGGATCTGTCATGACCATTTAATTTACCTCCTTCCAGAGCTTTCAGTTTTACCAGCTAGCTTTTTTCACACCAGGAATTTGTCCTTTGTATGCTAATTCACGGAAACAAATACGGCAAAGCTTAAATTTGCGGTATACAGAGTGCGGACGGCCGCAGCGCTCACAGCGAGTGTACTCTTGTACTTTATATTTAGGCGTGCGTTTTTGTTTCGCAATCATTGATTTCTTAGCCACGTTTTCGCCTCCCTCTTATTAGAGATTACTTTTGAAATGGCATTCCGAATTGTGTTAATAGTTCACGAGCTTCTTCATCAGTGTTAGCAGTCGTTACAATAACAATGTCCATGCCACGAACTTTATTTACTTTATCGTAATCAATCTCAGGGAAGATCAATTGTTCTTTAACACCAAGTGTGTAGTTACCGCGTCCGTCGAAAGACTTCTTAGAAATACCGCGGAAGTCACGTACACGTGGTAAAGAAACTGAAATTAACTTGTCGATGAATTCGTACATGCGCTCTCCGCGAAGAGTTACTTTCGCGCCGATTGGCATACCTTCACGAAGGCGGAAACCAGCGATTGATTTCTTAGCGCGAGTCACGACTGGCTTTTGGCCTGTGATCGTTGCTAATTCTTCAACTGCAACATCAAGAGCTTTCGCGTTGGCAACAGCTTCACCAACACCCATGTTGATTACGATCTTTTCAAGCTTTGGTACTTCCATAATTGATTGGTAGTTGAATTTGCTCATAAGAGCAGGAGTAATTTCATTGTTGAACTTTTCTTTTAGGCGGTTCATCGATTGTACCTCCCTTCTTCAATAGACTATTTATCTAGAACTTCACCGGATTTTTTAGCAACGCGTACCTTCTTGCCGTTTTCAACTGTGTAACCAACTCGGGTTGGCTTTCCAGACTTCGCATCGATAGGCATTACGTTTGATACATGGATTGGTGCTTCCTGGTTTAAGATTCCACCTTGTGGATTCACTTGTGAAGGCTTAGCGTGCTTTTTCACGATGTTGATTCCTTCAACAAGAACTCGGCTTTGCTTAGGAAAAGCTTCAAGGATGATCCCTGTTTTGCCTTTGTCCTTACCAGAGATGACCATTACTTTGTCACCTTTTTTTACATGCATCTGTGTGCACCTCCTTAAAGGCATTTGAAATAGATTATAGTACTTCTGGTGCTAATGAAACGATTTTCATGAAGTTGTTGTCACGAAGCTCACGTGCAACCGGTCCAAAGATACGAGTTCCACGAGGACCTTTATCATCACGGATGATTACACAAGCATTCTCGTCAAATTTGATGTATGAACCGTCTGTACGGCGCATACCAGTCTTTGTACGAACAATTACTGCTTTAACAACGTCACCTTTTTTAACAACGCCACCTGGTGTTGCTTGTTTCACTGTGCAGACGATAATATCACCAATATTAGCAGTCTTACGGCCAGAACCGCCTAGAACTTTAATAGTTAATACTTCACGAGCACCTGAATTATCAGCAACTTTTAAACGTGTTTCCTGTTGGATCATGCGAGTAACCTCCCTTCGGAATAAACCTTAATCCGAACAATTAGATAATAACAGCTTTTTCCACCACTTCTACAAGGCGGAAACGTTTTGTGGCAGATAGCGGACGAGTTTCCATGATACGTACTACGTCGCCGATTTTTGCCTCATTTTGCTCATCATGAGCTTTGAATTTCTTAGAGTATTTAACACGCTTGCCGTATAAAGGATGCTTTTTGTAAGTCTCTACAAGAACAGTGACAGTTTTGTCCATCTTATCAGATACTACGCGTCCAGTATAAACTTTGCGTTGGTTGCGTTCACTCATTGTGAGAACCTCCTCTCAATTATCTGTTAACGCCGATCTCTCGTTCACGAATTACAGTTTTCATGCGAGCAATCGCTTTGCGTACTTCACGAATGCGAGCTGTATTTTCAAGTTGTCCAGTCGCTAATTGAAAGCGCAGGTTGAAAAGCTCTTCTTTTAAAGATTTAACTTTTTGTTCAATTTCAGCAGTGGTAAGGTCACGAATGTCATTAGCTTTCATTAGATTCACCACCAATTTCTTCTCGTTTAACAAACTTGCACTTGATAGGAAGTTTGTGTGCAGCAAGGCGTAATGCTTCGCGTGCGACTTCTTCAGAAACGCCAGCGATTTCGAACATTATTTTGCCTGGTTTAACAACTGCTACCCAGCCTTCAGGTGAACCTTTACCTGAACCCATTCGGACTTCAAGAGGCTTTGCAGTATATGGCTTGTGAGGGAAAATTTTGATCCAAACTTTTCCTCCACGTTTCATGTAACGAGTCATCGCGATACGAGCAGATTCGATTTGACGGTTTGTGATCCAAGAAGCTTCTAAAGCTTGAAGGCCAAATTCACCAAATGTTACTTCTGCGCCGCCTTTCGCTTTTCCGCGCATTTTTCCGCGGTGCTCACGACGATATTTAACGCGTTTAGGCAATAACATATTATTTGCCTCCTTCCTCAGATTTCTTCTTTGTAGGAAGGACCTCTCCACGGTAAATCCATACTTTTACGCCAAGTTTTCCGTAAGTTGTATCTGCTTCAGCAGTAGCGTAATCGATATCAGCACGAAGAGTATGAAGTGGAACTGTTCCTTCGCTGTAATGTTCAGAACGAGCGATATCTGCTCCGCCAAGACGGCCGGATACCATTGTCTTGATACCTTTAGCGCCTGCACGCATAGCACGTTGGATAACTTGCTTTTGAGCACGACGGAAAGATACACGGTTTTCTAATTGGCGCGCGATGTTTTCAGCAACCAATTTTGCATCGATATCAGCTTTTTTGATTTCAAGAATGTTTATATGAACACGTTTGCCAGTAAGTTGGTTTAACGCTTTACGAAGAGCTTCAACCTCAGTACCGCCCTTACCGATAACCATTCCTGGCTTAGCAGTGTGGACAGTTACATTTAAACGGTTTGCAGCACGTTCGATCTCTACTTTAGAAAGAGAAGCATCGCGTAAACGCTTTGTGATGTACTCACGAACCTTAAGGTCTTCGTGTAAAAGATCAGCGTAGTCTTTGCCTGCGTACCACTTAGATTCCCAATCACGGATGATCCCGACACGCAAACCGACTGGATTTACTTTTTGACCCACTGATTATCCCTCCTTCTTTTCTGATAAAACGATAGTAATATGGCTAGTACGTTTGTTAATTGCACTTGCACGGCCCATAGCACGTGGACGGAAACGTTTTAACGTTGGTCCTTCATTTGCATACGCTTCGGACACGACAAGGTTATTAACATCCATTTCATAGTTGTGTTCTGCGTTCGCTAATGCAGATTTCAACACTTTATCTACGATTGGAGAAGCTGCTTTTGGGGTAAGGTTTAAAATAGCTACCGCTTCACCAACTTGCTTTCCTCGAATTAAATCTAAAACTAAGCGAGCTTTACGAGGAGCAATACGAACTGTTCTTGCAACAGCTTTAGCTTGCATTTGGATGCCCTCCTCTCATTAACGTCTTGTTTTCTTATCGTCATTACCATGACCTTTGTAAGTACGAGTTGGAGCGAATTCTCCAAGCTTGTGGCCTACCATGTCTTCAGTGACATAAACAGGTACATGTTTGCGACCATCGTAGACAGCAATAGTGTGTCCGATGAATTGTGGGAAGATCGTAGAACGGCGAGACCAAGTTTTTACAACTTTCTTGCCTTCAGTTTCATTTAACTTTTCGATCTTTGTGATTAAGTGCTCATCAACAAAAGGTCCTTTTTTTAAGCTGCGACCCATGATTGAACCTCCCTTCGTGATTGCCCTACGGTTCCCGCGAACCGTAGCTCAATCCCGTTATTTTTTACGACGACGTACGATAAACTTGTCGGATTTGTTTTTCTTCTTGCGAGTCTTGTAACCAAGAGTCGGCTTGCCCCATGGTGACATTGGTGATTTACGTCCGATTGGTGAACGTCCTTCACCACCACCGTGTGGGTGATCGTTAGGGTTCATTACAGATCCACGAACTGTTGGGCGCTTGCCTAACCAGCGTGAACGACCTGCTTTACCGATGTTGATCAATTCGTGTTGTTCGTTACCAACTTGACCAACAGTTGCACGGCACTCAGAAAGGATCATACGTACTTCGCCAGAGTTTAAACGAACTAATACATATTTGCCTTCTTTACCAAGAACCTGTGCTGAAGTTCCTGCAGAACGAACTAATTGTCCGCCTTTACCAGGCTTCAATTCGATGTTGTGTACTACAGTACCAACTGGGATGTTAGTTAGTGGAAGAGCGTTACCTACTTTAATGTCAGCTGTTGGGCCAGACATAACTTCCATACCTACTTCTAGGTTTTTAGGAGCTAGGATATATCTCTTTTCACCATCTACGTAGTTAATTAATGCAATGTTTGCAGAACGGTTTGGATCATACTCAATTGTGGCAACGCGTCCAGGAATGCCATCTTTTGTACGTTTAAAGTCGATGATCCTGTATTGACGCTTGTGGCCGCCACCTTGATGACGAACAGTTAACTTACCTTGGTTGTTACGACCGCCTTTTCTGTGCAACGGAGCAAGCAAGGATTTCTCCGGCTTGTCAGTTGTAATCTCAGCAAAATCAGATGCTGTCATATTACGACGACCGTTGGAGGTAGGTTTGTACTTTTTAATCGCCATTTCGTTTCCCTCCTCTTCTATTCAAGTTTTATACTTCGAAGAATTCGATTTCTTTGCTGTCTTGTGTAAGTTTTACGATTGCTTTACGGCGTTTGTTAGTGTAACCGCCGAACTTGCCCATACGCTTAAACTTACCTTTGTAGTTCATGATGTTAACTTTTTCAACTTTAACGCCGAAAATAGTTTCGATCGCGTCTTTAACTTGTGTCTTGTTCGCTCTTGTATCAACTTCGAAAGTGTACTTCTTCTCAGTCATAAGATCTGAAGAACGTTCTGTAATAACGGGGCGCTTAATGATATCGCGTGCATCCATTATGCAAGCACCTCCTCTACTTTTTCAACAGCTGCTTTTGTCATGATCAGCTTATCATGGTTTAAAACGTCCAACACGTTGATTCCATCAGCAGCAACAACAGTTACTCCAGGAATGTTACGAGCTGAAAGTGCAACGTTCTCGTCTAAACCTGCTGTTACGATCAAGGCTTTAGTGTTAACTGAAAGACCTTTTAGTACGCTTGTGAATTCCTTTGTCTTTGGAGCATCAAATGCTAGGCTCTCAAGTACCAGGATGTTTTCAGCTTGTACTTTAGATGATAGAGCAGATTTAATCGCTAAACGACGAACCTTTTTAGGCAATTTATAGCTGTAGCTGCGTGGAACTGGTCCGAATACAGTACCGCCTCCGCGCCATTGTGGAGATCTGATTGATCCCTGACGAGCACGACCTGTACCTTTTTGTTTCCAAGGCTTACGTCCGCCGCCCGCTACTTCAGAACGAATTTTAGTTTTATGAGTACCTTGACGTAATGAAGCTCTCTGCATTACAACTGCTTCGAACATTACGTGGTTGTTAGGCTCAATACCAAATACTGATTCGTTTAGTTCGATTTCGCCAACTTGTGAACCAGTTTGGTTAAATAATGCTACTTTCGGCATTCTTGTTTCCTCCTTTCCTGTAAAAATTACTTAGCTTTTACAGCACCTTTAATTTTTAGAAGGGCTTTTCTAGCACCAGGAACGTTTCCTTTGATTAATAGAAGGTTACGTTCTGCGTCAACTTTAACGATTTGCAGGTTTTGAACAGTGATCTGCTCTCCACCCATGCGTCCAGGCAATAGTTTACCTTTGAATACACGGTTTGGAGCAACAGGACCCATTGAACCAGGGCGGCGGTGGTAACGAGAACCGTGAGCCATTGGTCCGCGAGATTGTCCGTGGCGCTTGATTACACCTTGGAAACCTTTACCCTTAGAGATTCCTGTAACATCTACCATTTCGCCTTCTGCGAAAATATCAACTTTGACTTCTTGACCAACTTCATACTCTGCTAAGTTAACTCCGTTGATTTCTTTCACGAAGCGCTTAGGAGCAGTGTTCGCTTTTGAAACGTGGCCTTTTTCTGGTTTGTTTGAAAGCTTTTCGCGCTTGTCTTCAAAGCCAAGCTGTACTGCTTCGTAACCATCTGTCTCAACAGATTTCACTTGAAGCACTACGTTCGGAGCAGCTTCTACTACTGTTACCGGGATAAGGTCGCCGTTCTCAGCAAATACTTGAGTCATACCAATCTTTCTTCCTAAGATTCCTTTGGTCATTTCAGTCACACCTCCTGTATGTTTTAATATTTATTATTAAAGTTTGATTTCGATATCTACACCTGATGGCAGGTCTAAACGCATTAATGAGTCGACCGTTTGCGGAGTCGGATTGATGATGTCAATCAGACGCTTATGCGTACGCATTTCAAACTGCTCACGAGAATCTTTGTACTTGTGCACCGCACGAAGAATTGTGTAAATCGTCTTTTCAGTAGGTAGTGGGATTGGACCAGACACCGCCGCACCAGAACGCTTTGCTGTTTCAACAATTTTTTCTGCAGATGTATCAAGAATTCTGTGATCATAAGCTTTTAAACGGATACGAATTTTTTGTTTTGCCATTACTTTCCCTCCTTTTCGCCTATTTTTAAAATAGACATTCTCAGCGAAAATTTCCCACACACTCGCCATGGCAAAGCGGCCGGGTGTGTCAGCAACCTTTCGCATCATCGCAGTCAAAGACCAACATTGTCTATTATACATAAAACATAACTCAAACGCAACATTATTTCCGCAATTTCATTATGTTTAACACACTTTTACTATTATAGCGGGCATTTAGGAATTTTACAAGTCGTGATGAAGATTTCTAACTATTTAAAACCAGTGCAAATTATTCCTGTTTTATTTAGCACGGATTTTATCTGAGTTGAGGGATAAGAAACAGGCATGCAACCTTCTCTGCCGGTTTCCATTCCATCATTGGTTCATAGATCAACCGGGATCTTAACAACAGCTGGACAGAAAGCATTATATAGAAAAGTCGTTCAATAATTATTTAAGGAAAATAAACACAAAGAACATTATATAGAAGAAACACGATTTATGTACAGAGCATTAAGCTGGAATTAGTGGGAGATAATAGGGCTGAATGAAATTTAGAAATTGATGTCGATTGAAAACAATATTTGGTTATTCATTATAGAGGGAGTTTTTATATATATAATAAGTATAGCAATCTTATATTGAATTTTTTCACTCGAGAAAAATTACAAATAAAAAAGCAGCCGGATCGTCATCCAGCTGCTTAATCTTTATTAAAATTACTCTTGGATAGTCGCAACTACGCCAGCGCCTACAGTACGGCCGCCTTCACGAATAGAGAACTTAGTTCCTTCTTCGATAGCTACAGGAGCGATTAGTTCAACAGTCATTTCGATGTTGTCGCCAGGCATAACCATTTCTACGCCTTCAGGAAGATTACAGATACCTGTAATATCAGAAGTACGGAAATAGAATTGTGGACGGTAGTTAGTGAAGAATGGAGTATGACGTCCACCTTCTTCTTTAGAAAGAACATAAACTTCCGCTTTGAACTTTGTGTGTGGAGTGATTGATTTTGGCTTAGCCAATACCTGTCCACGCTCGATTTCTTCACGTGCTACACCACGAAGAAGTGCACCGATGTTGTCGCCAGCTTCAGCATAATCAAGAAGCTTACGGAACATTTCTACGCCTGTTACAGTTGTAGATTTTGGCTCTTCAGTGAAACCAACGATTTCGATTACGTCACCAACGCGAACTTGTCCACGCTCAACACGGCCAGTAGCAACTGTTCCACGTCCTGTGATTGAGAATACATCCTCAACAGGCATCATGAATGGCTTGTCAGTGTCACGTGTTGGAGTTGGGATGTACTCATCAACAGCGTTCATTAGTTCAACGATCTTCTCTTCCCAAGCAGCTTCACCTTCAAGAGCTTTAAGAGCAGAACCTTTGATTACTGGGATGTCATCGCCAGGGAATTCATATTCAGAAAGAAGGTCACGAACTTCCATTTCTACTAATTCAAGTAGTTCTTCGTCATCAACCATATCACACTTGTTCATGAATACAACAAGGAAAGGTACGCCTACCTGACGAGAAAGAAGGATGTGCTCACGAGTTTGTGGCATTGGGCCATCAGTTGCAGATACAACTAGGATTCCGCCGTCCATTTGTGCAGCACCAGTGATCATGTTCTTAACATAGTCAGCGTGTCCTGGGCAGTCAACGTGTGCATAGTGACGAGTAGCAGTTTCGTACTCAACGTGTGCAGTAGAGATTGTGATTCCGCGCTCGCGCTCTTCTGGAGCAGCGTCGATTTGGTCATAACCTTTTGCTTCAGCACCGCCAGCTTTTGCAAGAACAGAAGTGATAGCAGCTGTTAGAGTTGTTTTACCATGGTCAACGTGACCAATTGTACCAATGTTAACGTGTGGCTTCGAACGATCGAATTTAGCTTTTCCCATTAGAAAAATCCTCCTTTAATATATGAAAATTAAGTATATTTTAAATTGCTGCGGAACAGGTACACCTATTCCACAGCGGTATGCTTACATTAGTAGTTATACTCGATTAAAAGGCGAAAATCAATTATTCACCTTTATTTTTTTTGATGATTTCTTCTGAAATTGATTTTGGTACTTCTTCATAGTGGTCGAAGTGCATTGAGAATACACCGCGGCCTTGCGTGCTAGAACGCAGCGCAGTAGCGTAACCAAACATTTCAGATAGAGGGATCATCGCACGAACTACCTGTGCGTTACCACGAGCATCCATACCTTCTACACGTCCACGACGAGCAGTTACTTGGCCCATGATATCTCCAAGGTATTCTTCAGGAATAACAACTTCAACCCTCATGACAGGCTCAAGGATTACTGGCTTACATTTAGAAGCAGCATTCTTAAGTGCCATTGAAGCAGCGATTTTAAACGCCATTTCAGAGGAGTCAACATCATGGTAAGAACCGTCAAACAGTCTTGCTTTGATGTCAACTAGTGGGTATCCTGCAAGAACTCCGCGATCAAGTGAGTCTTCAAGACCAGCTTGTACAGCAGGGATGTATTCACGAGGAACTACCCCACCAACGATGCCGTTCACGAATTCAAAACCTTTTCCTTCTTCGTTTGGAGAGAATTCAATCCAAACGTGTCCGAACTGACCACGTCCACCTGACTGACGAGCGAATTTACCTTCAACAGAAGCTGATTCGCGGAAAGTTTCACGGTATGCAACCTGAGGTGCACCTACGTTTGCTTCCACTTTAAATTCACGACGCATACGGTCAACGATGATGTCAAGGTGAAGTTCTCCCATTCCAGCGATGATAACTTGGCCAGTTTCCTGGTCAGTGTGAGCGCGGAATGTTGGATCCTCTTCTTGAAGCTTTTGTAATGCAGTAGTCATCTTGTCCTGGTCAGCTTTTGACTTAGGCTCAACAGATAACTGGATTACTGGCTCAGGGAACTGCATGGATTCAAGAATAACAAGGCTCTTTTCATCACATAGAGTGTCACCTGTAGTAGTATCCTTTAAACCTACAGCTGCAGCGATATCACCCGCGAAAACCTTAGAGATTTCCTGACGGCTGTTTGCGTGCATCTGAAGGATACGTCCGATACGCTCACGCTTTCCTTTAGTTGAGTTCTGTACATAAGAACCAGACTCTAAAGTACCAGAGTAAACGCGGAAGAACGTTAACTTACCAACATAAGGGTCAGTCATAACTTTGAACGCAAGAGCAGAGAACGGCTCTTCGTCACTTGAATGACGCTCAACCTCTTCCTCTGAATCCGGAAGAGTACCTTTGATTGCAGGTACATCTAATGGAGATGGAAGGTAGTCGATAACTGCGTCAAGCATTAGCTGAACACCTTTGTTTTTAAATGCTGAACCACAGATAACTGGGTAGAATTCAACATTTGTAGTACCTTTACGGATAGCAGCTTTGATCTCTGCGATTGTAAGCTCTTCTCCGCCAAGGTATTTTTCCATTAATTCTTCATCAAGCTCAGCTACCGCTTCAACTAGCTTTTCACGGTATTCTTCAGCTTGCGCTCTGTATTCTTCTGGAATTTCACCTTCAGTAATTTCAGTACCAAGGTCATTACCGTAGAAGATAGCTTTCATTTCGACTAAGTCGATGATCGCTTCGAACTCATCTTCAGCGCCGATTGGCAGCTGAATTGGGTGTGCGTTAGCTTGAAGACGGTCATGAAGAGTTTTAACAGAATATAAGAAGTCCGCACCTAGCTTATCCATTTTGTTAACGAATACTACGCGTGGTACTCCGTAAGTTGTAGCTTGACGCCAAACTGTTTCTGTTTGCGGCTCAACACCTGACTGTGCATCAAGTACTGCTACTGCTCCATCAAGTACACGAAGTGAACGTTCAACTTCAACTGTGAAGTCTACGTGTCCTGGCGTGTCAATGATGTTAACTCGGTGTTCTTTCCAAGAAGCTGTTGTTGCAGCAGAAGTGATCGTGATTCCACGCTCTTGTTCCTGCTCCATCCAGTCCATTTGAGAAGCACCTTCGTGAGTTTCACCGATTTTATGAATACGGCCTGTATAATATAGAACACGCTCAGTAGTTGTTGTTTTACCAGCATCGATGTGAGCCATGATTCCAATATTACGAGTTTTTTCTAAGGAGAACTCTCTTGCCATTTGGTCTTTCTCCTTCCTAGTATAAATGTTTTTAGAACGAAGGTAAGATTACCAACGATAGTGAGCGAATGCTTTGTTTGCTTCCGCCATTTTGTGTGTATCTTCGCGCTTCTTAACTGAAGCACCAGCGTTATTGGATGCGTCAAGAATTTCGTTAGCAAGACGCTCTTCCATTGTTTTTTCTCCACGAAGACGTGAATAGTTTACCAACCAGCGAAGACCAAGTGTTGTACGGCGGTCTGAACGCACCTCGATTGGTACTTGATAGTTAGCTCCACCTACACGGCGTGCTTTTACTTCTAGAACAGGCATGATGTTCTTAAGAGCTGCTTCGAATACTTCCATTGGCTCTTTGCCTGAACGCTCACGAATGATATCAAAAGCTGAATAAAGGATCTTTTGTGATTTACCTCTCTTACCGTCGATCATCATTTTATTGATTAAACGAGTGATAAGCTTTGAGTTGTAAATCGGATCCGGCAATACGTCTCTCTTTGCAACAGGACCTTTACGTGGCATGTTTATTTCCTCCTTTCAAAAAGGCTAATTAGTTTGTTTTATTATTTCTTTGCTGCTTTCGGTCTCTTAGTACCGTACTTTGAACGGCCCTGCATACGGTTGTTTACACCAGCAGTATCAAGAGCACCACGAACGATGTGATAACGCACACCCGGTAAGTCCTTTACACGTCCTCCGCGGATAAGAACAACACTGTGCTCTTGAAGGTTGTGCCCGATACCAGGGATATAAGCTGTTACCTCGATTCCGTTAGTCAAACGTACACGAGCGTATTTACGCAACGCTGAGTTTGGTTTCTTCGGAGTCATTGTACCAACACGAGTACATACACCACGCTTTTGTGGAGATGAAACGTTTGTTTGTGCTTTTTTGAAGCTGTTATAACCTTTGTTAAGCGCAGGAGATTTTGACTTCTCCTCTTTTGAGCTACGTGGCTTGCGCACTAATTGGTTAATTGTAGGCATGATTTTTTCCTCCCTTCACTTTTTTTGTAAGCCCACACATCCAGGTGGTTCATTTTAAAACAAAAAACAAAGTTCTTGCAGGCCTTCCTACAAAAACAGTTTTTACTTGGTTATCGCTACAGCCGCAGCACTAACTGCAATACCGCATGCCTTACCTAATTTCTTCATAGATTCAACATAGGTGATGGCGGTTTTCATTTCCCTGGCTGTACGCAATAGTTCTGCCGTCACTTTCGCGTCTGCATCCTTTGCAATTACCAGTTCCATTACTTCGCCTGCCTTTAGAGCCTTAACTGTTTGCTTTGATCCTACTATTATCTTATTAGCCTGCGCTACTTTATCATAAGACATAATATCCTCCAAAGTGACAGGTAAATAGGAGCACCTTTGAAATAATAACATTCGTATCGAATGATGTCAACATCATTCGTAAACTTTTTTAACATAACAATCATTCTTTATTCATTTCACTTTAAAAACGCGGTACTTCCTATCTTAATAGAAAGCACCGCGCATGAATAAATTTACTCTACAGAAATTGCATCTTCGGCATTCTCTTCTTCCATTACGATCGGTTCAGCTCTTCTATAGCGCTGCATACCTGTTCCCGCTGGAACCAATTTACCGATGATAACATTTTCCTTCAAGCCAAGAAGCTCATCGCGCTTGCCTTTGATCGCAGCATCGGTAAGTACTCTTGTTGTCTCCTGGAAGGAAGCTGCAGACAAGAATGAATCAGTCTCAAGTGATGCTTTCGTGATACCAAGCAGCACCGGACGTCCTGTTGCCGGCAATTTTCCATCAAGAAGCGCTTTTCGGTTTGCATCAGTGAACTGATGGATTTCAAGCAATGTTCCTGGCAATACATCTGTTTCACCTGCATCGATTACCCTTACCTTGCGCATCATCTGGCGAACCATTACTTCAACGTGCTTATCGCCGATTTCAACACCCTGCATACGGTATACCTTTTGTACTTCCTTCAATAGATATTCCTGCACGGATTGAACATCTTTGACTCTTAAGAGTTCCTTAGGATCGATCGAACCTTCTGTAAGCTCTTGTCCGCGTGCTACATGGTCATTTACAGCAACTTTCAAACGTGCAGTATATGGAGCTGTGTAAGTACGGCTTTCGATTTCACCCTGGACAACAATTTCCTGCTGGCGGTCTTTGCCCTCGTTGATGCCAACTACGACACCTTCAAGTTCAGTGATAATTGCTTGCCCTTTAGGATTACGAGCTTCAAACAATTCCTGGATACGCGGAAGACCCTGTGTAATATCGTCTCCTGCAACACCGCCCGTATGGAATGTACGCATCGTAAGCTGTGTACCAGGTTCTCCAATAGACTGGGCAGCGATGATACCGACTGCTTCGCCCACTTCGACTTCCTGGCCAGTAGCTAGGTTGCGTCCATAACATTTCTTACATACGCCGTGGCGAGTATTACATGTGAACGCAGAACGAATCCACACTTCTTCGATTCCAGCTTCAACAACTTCAACAGCCAGATCTTCAGTAATCAAGCCGTTCTCTGGAACAATAACAGCCTTCGTTTCAGGATGCTTGATTGCCTTTCTTGCATAACGGCCAATTAAACGCTCATCTAGAGGTTCAATTACTTCAGTGCCATCTTTAAGGGACTTGATGAACAAGCCTCTGTCTGTTCCGCAATCGTCTTCGCGGACGATCACGTCCTGGGCAACGTCTACAAGTCGGCGAGTCAGGTAACCTGAGTCAGCCGTCTTAAGCGCTGTATCCGCAAGACCTTTACGAGCACCGTGAGTGGAAATAAAGTATTCCAATACAGTTAAACCTTCACGGAAACTTGATTTGATCGGCAATTCAATAATTCGTCCAGCCGGGTTGGCCATCAGACCACGCATACCAGCAAGCTGAGTGAAGTTGGACGCGTTACCACGGGCTCCAGAGTCACTCATCATGAAGATTGGGTTTGAGTTATCAAGTGATTTCATCAGTTTGGCCTGGATTACATCCTTAGCCGCACTCCATATTGAAATTACTCGGTCATAACGTTCATCCTCGGTAATTAAACCGCGTCTGAACTGTTTTAGAACATTATCAACTTTTGTTTGTCCATCAGCGATAATCTCTTGCTTTTCTTTAAGAACCACGATATCAGCCACACCAACCGTAATACCCGCTTTAGTGGAGTATTGGAAGCCAAGCCCCTTCATACGGTCAAGCATTTTTGATGTTTCTGTGATTTTGAAGCGTTTGAAAACTTCAGCAATGATATTTCCAAGAATCTTCTTCTTGAAAGGATCTACCAATGGCATACCTTTGATAACTTCCTTAATATCTGCGCCTTTTTCAACAAAATATTTCTCAGGAGTTTCCTCCTCAAGATTTTGCTTTGAAGGCTCATTGATATAAGGGAACGATGCTGGAAGGATTTCGTTGAAAATCAGCTTACCAACAGTCGTAATCAAGAGCTGGCCATTTTGCTCTTCAGTGAATGTCTGGTTGCCAAGAGATGCTGCGGCAACTGCAACACGTGTATGAAGATGAACATAGCCATTTTGGTATGCAATCAATGCTTCATTCGTATCCTTGAAGACCATACCTTCCCCAACGGCGCCTTCTCTTTCCAATGTCAGGTAGTAGTTACCTAAAACCATGTCCTGAGATGGAGTAACAACTGGCTTTCCGTCTTTAGGGTTAAGAATGTTCTGGGCAGCAAGCATCAGTAAACGTGCTTCTGCTTGAGCTTCAGCGGATAGCGGAACGTGAACAGCCATCTGGTCACCGTCAAAGTCAGCGTTATAAGCTGTACATACGAGCGGGTGAAGGCGGATTGCGCGTCCTTCTACTAACGTCGGCTCAAACGCCTGGATTCCCAATCGGTGAAGAGTTGGGGCACGGTTAAGCAGTACTGGGTGCTCTCTGATTACATCTTCAAGAACATCCCAAACCTCTGGGCTTACGCGCTCAATTTTACGTTTAGCAGACTTAATGTTATGTGCTAGACCTTTTTGTACTAATTCTTTCATAACGAAAGGCTTGAACAATTCAAGAGCCATTTCCTTAGGAAGTCCACACTGGTACATTTGAAGGTTTGGACCTACAACGATAACGGAACGGCCAGAGTAGTCAACACGCTTACCAAGAAGGTTTTGACGGAAACGACCTTGCTTACCCTTAAGCATATGCGAAAGTGATTTCAAAGGACGGTTACCTGGTCCTGTTACCGGACGGCCTCGGCGGCCATTATCAATCAGTGCGTCAACAGCTTCCTGAAGCATGCGCTTTTCATTCTGTACGATGATGCTAGGAGCACCAAGGTCAAGAAGACGCTTTAAACGGTTGTTACGGTTGATCACACGACGGTATAGGTCATTCAGGTCGGATGTCGCGAAACGTCCTCCATCTAACTGCACCATCGGACGAAGCTCTGGCGGGATAACAGGAAGGACATCAAGGATCATCCAAGATGGCTCGTTTCCTGATCCGCGGAATGCTTCTACTACTTCAAGGCGCTTGATCGCACGAGTACGACGCTGACCTTGAGCAGTTCTTAATTCTTCTTTTAACATATCAGCCTCTTTATCAAGGTCGATATCTGAAAGAAGCTTTTTGATTGCTTCAGCACCCATGGATGCCTGGAATTTGTTGCCGTATTTTTCACGGTAGGCACGGAATTCTTTCTCTGATAACAGCTGCTTCTTTTCAAGAGCAGTGTCGCCAGTTTCCGTTACTACGTATGATGCAAAGTAAATAACTTCTTCAAGTGCACGAGGAGACATGTCAAGAACAAGTCCCATGCGGCTTGGAATACCTTTGAAATACCAAATGTGAGAAACAGGAGCAGCAAGCTCGATGTGACCCATTCTTTCACGACGGACTTTAGCACGTGTTACTTCAACACCGCATCGGTCACAGACTACACCTTTATAGCGAACTCTCTTGTACTTCCCACAATGACATTCCCAGTCTTTTGTTGGTCCGAAGATACGCTCACAGAATAAGCCATCTTTTTCGGGCTTTAAAGTACGGTAGTTGATTGTTTCTGGCTTCTTAACCTCACCGAAAGACCATGAACGGATCTTGTCTGGCGAAGCGAGGCCAATTTTCATGTACTCAAAATTATTAACATCTAGCAAGGGGCCTACCTCCCTTTTAATCTAGGGTTTTACCCTTATGGCCATCCAAAAAGGAACACACGTGGACAATACTGTTATTCAACTGTTTGTACACGTGTGCCAATTAGATGGACCTATTCTTTCATTCCTACTTTTTCAGAATCCATTTCTTCTGGTTCTGGAGCAATTGTCAATGTTTCAGCATGCTGCAGTTCTTCGTCTTCATCGAAGTCGCGCATTTCGATCTCTTTTTCATCGCCTGACAGGATCTTAACGTCCATACCAAGACTTTGAAGTTCTTTCATCAATACCTTGAATGACTCAGGAACGCCTGGTTCAGGTACGTTTTCACCTTTTACAATTGCCTCGTATGTTTTAACACGTCCGACAACATCATCGGATTTGACTGTTAGAATTTCCTGCAATGTGTAAGCAGCGCCATATGCTTCAAGCGCCCATACCTCCATCTCTCCGAAACGCTGACCGCCGAACTGGGCTTTACCACCAAGTGGCTGCTGCGTAACAAGTGAGTATGGTCCAGTAGAACGAGCATGAAGCTTATCGTCTACCATGTGAGCAAGCTTGATCATGTACATGACACCGACAGATACACGGTTATCGAAAGGCTCTCCTGTACGTCCATCGTAAAGGATCGTTTTCGCATCACGAGCCATGCCAGCTTCCTGAATCGTCGCCCATACGTCTTCCTCACGGGCACCGTCAAATACAGGAGAAGCAACATGGATTCCCAGGTAGCGAGCAGCCATACCAAGGTGGAGTTCAAGCACCTGACCGATATTCATACGTGATGGTACCCCTAGTGGGTTAAGCATGATATCGACTGGTGTACCATCCGGAAGATAAGGCATATCTTCTTCTGGAAGGATTTTCGAGATAACCCCTTTATTACCGTGACGTCCAGCCATCTTATCACCTTCAGAAATCTTACGCTTCTGAACGATGTAAGCACGCACTAGCTGGTTTACGCCTGGAGGTAGTTCATCGCCATCTTCGCGGTTGAACACTTTGACGTCAAGGACAATCCCGCCGCCGCCGTGTGGAACGCGCAATGAAGTATCACGTACTTCCCTTGCTTTTTCACCGAAGATCGCGTGAAGAAGTCGTTCTTCAGCTGTCAATTCAGTAACCCCTTTAGGTGTTACCTTACCAACAAGAAGGTCTCCGTCTTTTACTTCGGCACCGACACGGATGATTCCACGCTCGTCAAGATTTCTTAAAGCATCTTCCCCGACATTTGGAATATCACGTGTGATTTCTTCAGGTCCAAGCTTTGTATCACGGGACTCTGATTCATATTCTTCTATATGGATCGATGTATAGACATCGTCTTTAACAAGGCGCTCACTCATGATGATGGCATCCTCATAGTTATAGCCATTCCATGTCATGAATCCGACAAGAACATTACGTCCAAGTGCCAGTTCACCTTTTTCCATTGATGGTCCGTCAGCAAGGATTTCTCCCTTCACTACACGGTCACCAAGGCTTACGATTGGGCGCTGGTTATAACAAGTACCCTGGTTGGAACGGATGAACTTAAGCATACGGTATTTATCAAGGTCACCCTTAACTTCTTGACCGTCTACTTCTGTCACACGGCGAACCCATACTTGACGCGCTTCAACGTGTTCTACAATTCCTTCATGCTTACAGATTACTGCAGCACCGGAATCCTTTGCATTCACGTGCTCCATTCCCGTACCTACGATTGGTGCTTCCGGCTGCATTAACGGAACAGCCTGACGTTGCATGTTCGCACCCATTAGCGCACGGTTGGAGTCATCGTTTTCCAAGAATGGAATACATGCAGTCGCTGCGGATACAACCTGCTTCGGTGATACGTCCATGTAATCGACGCGGTCACGTTTGACGACAGTGTTTTCACCACGGAAACGGGCAATAACTTCTTCATCAATGAAAGAGCCGTCTTCAGCTAGGCGCGCATTCGCCTGTGCAACAACATAGTTGTCTTCTTCATCAGCTGTTAAGTAATCAAAGTGAGTTGTCACTTTTCCTGTTTCAGGATCAACACGGCGGTATGGAGTCTCAATGAAACCAAAGCGGTTAACCTTCGCAAAGCTGGAAAGTGAGTTGATCAAACCGATGTTCGGACCTTCCGGCGTTTCAATCGGGCACATACGGCCATAGTGGGAGTAGTGAACGTCACGCACTTCGAATCCAGCACGTTCACGTGTAAGACCACCAGGTCCCAATGCAGAAAGACGCCTTTTATGTGTTAATTCAGCCAGCGGGTTCGTCTGGTCCATGAACTGTGAAAGCTGAGAGCTTCCAAAAAACTCTTTAATGGACGCGATAACCGGGCGGATATTGATTAATTGCTGCGGTGTAATTGTGTTAGTGTCCTGGATGGACATTCTTTCACGGACTACACGCTCCATACGGGATAGACCAATCCTGAATTGATTCTGAAGCAATTCACCTACAGAACGAAGGCGTCTGTTACCTAGGTGGTCGATATCATCCGTATCACCAACCCCATGCAGCAAGTTAAAGAAATAGCTGATGGAAGCAATGATGTCAGCAGGCGTGATGTTTTTGATCGGTTCAGGAACATATGCGTTCCCAAGTACACTGATCTCTTTCTCACCTTCATCATTTGGTGAATAAATCTTAATGGATTGCAGAGTTACTTCCTCTTCAACCACGCCGCCATATGGGCTGAAATTCTTGAAGCCAACATTCTTCTCCAAAGCAGGGATAATCTTATCTAAAGTACGGCGGTCCAAAGTGACACCTTTTTCAGCAATGATTTCTCCTGTCTCAGGATCTGCTAATGTTTCAGCAAGCTTTTGCCCGAATAGACGGTTTTTAATATGAAGCTTTTTATTAATTTTATAACGCCCTACATTTGCAAGGTCATAGCGCTTTGGATCAAAGAATCTTGATACCAGAAGGCTCTTTGCATTATCAACTGTAGGCGGTTCGCCAGGACGCAGACGCTCATAGATTTCCAGAAGCGCTTTTTCCGTGCTTTCCGTATTGTCTTTTTCTAGTGTGTTTCGGATATATTCGTTATCACCGATCAAATCAATGATTTCTTGATCAGAACCGAACCCTAATGCACGCAAAAGAACCGTAACAGGGAGCTTCCTCGTACGATCTATCCTTACATATACAACATCCTTGGCGTCTGTTTCATATTCAAGCCAAGCGCCGCGGTTTGGAATAACGGTTGCGGAGAATCCCTTTTTTCCGTTCTTATCCAGCTTCCCGCTGTAGTATACGCTCGGTGAACGCACTAGCTGGGAAACGATAACCCTTTCAGCACCATTGATAACAAACGTTCCAGTTTCTGTCATAAGCGGGAAATCGCCCATGAAGACATCCTGGTCCTTGACTTCACCCGTTTCTTTATTAACAAGGCGGACCTTTACTCTTAATGGAGCGGAGTAAGTGACGTCTCTTTCTTTAGATTCTTCCACTGGATATTTCGGTTCGCCAAGACTGTAATCGATAAACTCTAGCGATAAGTTACCAGTAAAGTCTTCAATCGGTGAAATGTCCTGGAACATTTCCCGGAGGCCCTCATCAAGAAACCACTGATAGGAAGAGGTTTGAATTTCAATTAAATTCGGCAATTCCAAAACTTCACTGATGCGAGCATAACTTCTACGTTGGCGGTGTCGTCCATACTGAACTAGTTGACCTGTCAACTGATTCACCCCTCAAATCAAGCGTTATTATTCATCTATCCCTGTCTTGTCCATGAAGTTGCCTTCATTTCGAAAGACAAAAAGAAAAAGGGTTTTCACCTAAAAACCACATTTCCTGCAACGAACAATTATTTTGTTAGTTTTCCCTTAATGCCCAAAATTATACAACTTTTCGATGAAATTAGCAGACGAAAGGAAACTAATATATTGGCATTTTATAATATTAACATAGCGGTTTTCTCGCGTCAACATTTTACAGATTTGAGAATAAAGTAACCTTTACTTTTTGCCTCTACTTCAACTTCACCAAATAATTCTTTCATTTTTTCCATCGCGGATGGTGCGCCCTGCTTCTTTTGGATAACCACCCAAAGCTCGCCGCCCTCACCTAAATGAAGGAAGCTTTGTTCAAAAATATCATGAACAACTTTTTTTCCTGCACGGATCGGGGGATTCGTAAGGATTGCATTGAAGCCTTTCTCTTTCACTCCAAACAGGCGGTCACTTTCATAGATTTTCACATTATCTACTTTATTTTCCGCCGCATTTTCCTTAGCAAGCGTAATCGCTCTTTCATTTACATCCACCATGTGAACCATTGCATCGGGATACGCCTTCGCAACCGAAAGACCGATTGGTCCATACCCGCAGCCAACATCCAGAATGAAACCAGCATCTGCATTCAGCTCAAAAGTTTCTATTAATAACTGGGAACCAAAGTCGACTTCTTTTTTAGAAAAAACGCCGCTGTCCGTCTTAAAACGGAAGGTGTTTCCTTTTAATTCACTTTGCCATTTCACAGGATTGCTGTCTGTACTGGGTTTGCGGGAGTAATAATGTTCAGTCAAAATCTTTCACCTCCACGGGGATCAATTGAAGAATGCGATCGCGGATTGCATTGCTACTGCGGTATTATAAAGTATTTAATTGCAAAAAGCAAAAGTTGCAGAGGAAAACTCACAACTAACAAGTCTGTAAAGTTTTCACATTGGCCCTTTATATACTTTAAAGTAAAAAAAGCCCGCTGTAGCAGCGAGCTTTTAATGAAAGTTGATTACTTAACTTCGACGTTAGCTCCAACTTCTTCAAGTTTAGCTTTGATTTCTTCAGCTTCTTCTTTAGAAACGCCTTCTTTAAGAGCTTTAGGAGCGTTGTCAACAACTTCCTTCGCTTCTTTAAGACCAAGACCAGTGATTTCACGAACAACTTTGATAACCTTGATCTTCTGGTCGCCAGCAGATGCAAGAATTACGTCAAACTCAGTTTTTTCTTCAACAGCAGCAGCACCAGCTCCGCCCATCATTGCTACTGGAGCAGCAGCAGTTACGCCGAATTCTTCTTCGATTGCTTTTACTAGGTCGTTAAGCTCTAAAACAGTCATACTTTTAACTGCTTCAATGATTTGTTCTTTAGTCATGATTTGTTTCCTCCTTGATATTGGTTAGTTTTTTTTATTGTTAAACCGTAAATATTAACTTACGCGCCTTGTTCTTCTTTCTGATCCGCAACTGCTTTTGCAGCAAGAGCAAGATTGCGAATTGGTGCTTGAAGTACGCTGAGTAGCATAGAAAGTAGACCTTCGCGAGACGGTAGGTCTGCAAGTGCCTTGATTTCTTCTACTGTAACGATGTTGCCTTCAACCACGCCCGCCTTGATTTCAAGAGCGTCATGCTTCTTAGCGAATTCGCTAAGAATCTTAGCTGGTGCTATTACATCTTCAGTACTGAACGCAATTGCGTTAGGACCTGTTAAAGATGTGTTTAGGTCAGCAAGTTCAGCAGCTTCAGCAGCACGGCGTGTCATAGAGTTTTTGTAAACTTTGAATTCAACGCCAGCTTCACGAAGTTGCTTACGAAGTTCAGTAACTTCAGAAACTGTAAGTCCGCGGTAATCAACAACTACTGTTGATTTGCTTTCTTTAAGTTTGCCAGCAATCTCGTCAACGATTTGCTTTTTCACTTCAATTACTTTGCTCATCATTACACCTCCTGTAGATTTGTCATTCATACCGATCAAATAAAAACCTCCGCATCAAGACAGACACGGAGGAAGTATACAATAGCAAAGGATGTTGCTCTATCGTATGACCTCGGCAGGTTATTAAGCTAAGAGCCCCTGCTGTCTGCGGTACAAATGTTATTTTATTATCACAACAAGAAACATTATAAGTGAATGCCTCTTAGATTGTCAAATACTATTATTTTACAGTTGAAGGATCTACTTTCACGCCAGGTCCCATAGTAGTGGAAACTGTAACGTTCTTCATGTAAGTTCCTTTAGCTGCAGATGGCTTTACCTTCATCATAGTTTCGAAGATCGTGTTGAAGTTTTCAACAAGCTTTTGGTCTTCGAAAGAAACTTTTCCGATAGGTACGTGGATGTTACCAGACTTATCAACGCGGTATTCTACTTTACCAGCTTTGATTTCGTTAACAGCTTTCGTTACGTCGAAAGTAACTGTTCCTGTCTTAGGGTTTGGCATTAAGCCTTTAGGTCCCAATACGCGACCAAGCTTACCAACTTCACCCATCATGTCTGGTGTAGCAACGATTACATCAAAGTCGAACCAGCCTTGCTGGATCTTGTTGATGTATTCTGCATCGCCAACATAATCTGCGCCAGCAGCTTCTGCTTCTTTCATTTTTTCGCCTTTAGCGAATACTAGTACGCGCTGAGTTTTACCAGTTCCGTTTGGAAGCACAACTGCTCCACGGATTTGCTGGTCAGCTTTCTTAGGGTCTACGCCCAAACGGAAAGCAGCTTCAACAGTCGCATCGAATTTCACAGTGCTTGTCTTTTTAGCAAGCTCAACTGCTTCCTGGATTGTATATGCTTGAGAGCGATCTACAAGCTTAGCAGCTTCTAGATACTTTTTGCCTTTTTTAGCCATTTTTATTTCCTCCTAGAATGTGGTTTTAACGGAATAACCTCCCACGATGAAAGGCGAGCAGCCTAACAACGAAAAAGCAAAGGCGCTTCAGGAGCGCCATATCGGACAGATAAAAGGTTGCGAGTGACATCATCAGCTTCGCAACCCCATCAATCTACTGTAGCAGAATTAGTCTTCGATCGTGATACCCATGCTGCGAGCAGTACCTTCAACCATGCGCATTGCTGCTTCAACGCTTGCTGCGTTTAGGTCAGGCATTTTCTGTTCAGCAATTTCACGTACCTTATCACGCTTAACTGTTGCTACTTTATTACGGTTTGGTTCACCAGAACCAGACTGGATTCCAGCTGCTACTTTCAAAAGAACTGCAGCAGGAGGAGTTTTCGTAATAAATGTAAATGAACGGTCTTCAAAAACCGTAATTTCAACAGGAATGATTAATCCAGCTTGATCAGCTGTACGAGCGTTGAACTCCTTACAGAATCCCATGATATTAACACCGGCTTGACCTAGTGCAGGTCCAACTGGTGGTGCCGGATTGGCTTTACCAGCAGGGATTTGTAATTTAACCATCTTAATTACTTTTTTAGCCACGAGACACACCTCCTTAAAGTCCGTGATGTGGTAATAGGGGATTACCCCTCCCACTCATAACAAAAGTCTTTATATGAAAATAAAGAACTTGACATATATCTGTCAATCGTCCAAGACATACTGACCTATGAAATAGTAACACTTTTTGAATTTGATTTCAAGCTATTTCAAATTATAATTTTTGAATCTGTGAAAATTCAAGTTCTACTGGGGTGTCACGACCAAACATATTGACGAGAACTTTAAGCTTCGCTTTGTCCTTGTCGATCTCTTCGATTGTGCCAGTAAAGTTAGTGAACGGCCCTTCGCTGACCTGGACAGTTTCACCAAGCTCAAAGTTGATGTCAATTTTCTTTTCTTCAACACCCATGCGCTTAAGGATAAATGCCACTTCCTCATCCAATAGTGCAGTAGGTTTTGAACCTGCACCTGATGAGCCAACAAAACCAGTCACGCCCGGCGTGTTACGCACAACATACCATGAATCGTCAGTCATGACCAATTCGACCAGAACATACCCTGGGAACGTTTTGCGTTTAACTACTTTCTTTTTGCCATTTTTGAAATCCGTCTCTTCTTCTTCAGGTACGATCACGCGGAAGATCTTATCTTGCATGCCCATTGTTTCAACACGCTTTTCAAGATTCATCTTTACCTTATTCTCGTAACCTGAGTAAGTATGAACTACATACCAGTTTTTTTCCATTATCGAGGACTAATTCGTCCGTCCCTCCCCACTTCAAAATGCATAGACGCATCGTTAAACGAAACACTGCAGCCAGAACAGAAAAGCGCAGCGGCCGTGCGCCGAGGCTAGACAATCTGAATGCGATTTTTTCAACCAAATAAAAAACCCGTTATCCGGGCTTTTAACTTGTCCTGCGTTTTATATTCTCCATTATACCATGAGTGCTTAGTGGTTATTCAAGAATTAAGCGAATCAATTCAGAAATACCAAGGTCTAACACTGCAAAGAAAAGAGCAGCAAAAGCAACAGTAGACAAAACCGTAATTGTATAACGAGTCAGCTCTTTGCGCTTTGGCCAGCTGACCTTTCTCATTTCACGTCCAACTTCACTGAAAAAATTAGTGATGCGCTGCATTTTGTAACCTCCAACTTATCGGAATTCCATATGATGATGATCTATCTGAAAACCTTATTTAGTTTCCTTATGAGCCGTATGGGCACCGCAATTGCTGCAGTACTTTTTCAGCTCCAATCGTTCTGTTTGCGTTTGTTTATTGCTCGTAGTAGAATAATTTCGCGAGCCGCATTCTACACAAGCAAGAGTCACTTTTTTATTCATATCGACACCTGCTGACTAGCTCTTACCGTGCTATACAGACTGATAGCATTATGGAACTATCCATACGGAACAGCCATCTATTATATCTTTAAAAATGTAACACGGCTGCTAGATTGTGTCAATAAGTGGTTGGGAGATTAAAAGTCAGTTTTGCGGCTATTTTTTGGCAATTCAGCCTACACTGACAGCTCTCTCAGCTCAAGATACCTCTCAAGCTTACGTTTTACTCTCTGGAGAGCGTTATCAATTGATTTGACATGCCTGTTAAGTTCTTCAGAAATCTCCTGGTAGGATTGTCCGTCCAGATATAGCGCCAGAACCTTTCTCTCCAGGTCACTCAGCAGCTCCGACATTTTCACTTCTATTTGGTCAAATTCTTCCTGGTTAATAAATAATTCCTCGGGGTCCATCACTTTCGCGCCAGATAAAACATCCATCAGTGTCCTGTCCGATTCCTCATCGTAAATCGGCTTGTCCAACGAAACATAAGAATTCAAAGGAATATGTTTTTGCCTCGTGGCAGTCTTGATTGCCGTAATGATCTGACGAGTAATGCATAGCTCGGCAAAAGCCTTGAAAGACGTCAGCTTGTCCTCCCGGAAGTCGCGAATCGCCTTATATAAGCCGATCATTCCTTCTTGCACGATATCCTCTTTGTCGGCACCAATCAAAAAGTAGGAACGTGCCTTTGCCCGAACAAAATTCCTGTATTTGTGAATCAGATAATCAAGCGCATCACTTTCTCCTCTGTGCACCGCTTCTACAATCTCTTCATCCTCTAACAATATATAGGCTTCATTCAAACGATTACCGATGTCAGCACTCATCTTGATCCCCCCGCCCCGCACATACAGATAGAAATATTATACAGCAGGCTTTTTTAAGGCGTCAACAGGTCAATGCTCTCCTCTGCGCCATTTTTCAAAAATTTCTGCCACTTCTTCCGTAAGCGGTATCTTGGCACTGGGTTTTCTTTCCTGAATGATCTTCACGCTTTTTTCTATTTTTTTCTCAATCAGGTTTGTCTCAGTCAGCAGCTCCCTTGCTGATTTCCTTAGAGCCCCTTGTCCAAAAATCGCCCATTGCTCCGTAAAATCCGAGGTCGCAACATGAATTTGTGTTTTTCGGTTGCTGAGTGCGATTGCTAATTTTTCTATGCGTTCATCAGCCGTTTCACTTTCTTTTGTAAAAATGACTTCAACCTTGTAGTTTTGATATTTTTTTTGTGTTCCTGAAACAAAATATGCATCGAACACAATAATAACCCGATAGCCTGTATAGGCTTGATACTCAGCCATGATTTCCACCAGCCGGTCCCTGGCGGCAGAAAGCTCTTTCTTCTTCAAGCTGTTCAATTCCGGCCAGGCACCGATAATGTTGTAGCCGTCAACAAGCAGGATGTCCATGTCTATTCCCCTAGCGGGTGCCGTTTACGGTATACTTCATACATCAGCAGCGATGCAGCTACAGATGCGTTCAAGGACGTTACCTGCCCTACCATAGGAAGACTTAACAGGAAATCACACTTATCGCGGATGAGTCTGCCCATTCCTTTTCCTTCACTGCCGATCACGAGGCCAAGAGGCAATGTCCCATCCAAATCTCGGTAATCTTGTTTCGCCGATGCATCTGTCCCGGCAATCCAGACACCTTTTTCTTTTAATTCATCGATTGTCCTTGCCATATTCGTCACTCTCACAACCGGTATATACTCGATCGCTCCAGTGGAGGCCTTGGCAACCGTTGCAGTCAGGCCAACCGCTCTTCTTTTTGGAATAATAATTCCATGAGCACCTGACGCATCCGCAGTTCTCATGATTGATCCAAGGTTATGAGGATCCTCAATTTCATCTAAAAGCAAAAAGAACGGCGCCTCATTTTTCTTTTCTGCAGCTGCAAATAAATCCTCGATCTCCGCATATTCATAGGCTGCCACCTGGGCAATAACACCTTGATGAATACCATTGGCAATCTGGTCGATTTTCTTCTTTGGAACGAATTGGACCATGACATTTGCTTCCTTTGCCATCCCGATAACCTGCTGCATTTGTCCGCCCTGGGAACCCTCAGCGATGAGGATTTTATTAATATCCCGCTCAGATTTCAGCGCTTCAATGACTGGGTTTTTCCCGATAATGTAATCCTGGTTCGGGTCCTGGGTTTCGATTGGGTTTTGGTCATGCCTCTGCCCATTGCCCTTGTCTGGTCTCTGCCCTTTATATGCGTCCTGTTTTTGATATGGCTTCTTGTCCCGTTCCTGGCTTTGCTTCTGATTTTGTTCCTGAGTTTTTTTCGGGCTGCGGTTCCGGTCCTGTTTTTGGGCCTGGAACGGTTCCTGTTTCTTATTCGGTCTTGGGTTCCGGCTCTGTTTCTGTTTTTGGCTCATGTGGAATGTTCCTCCCATCTATTCTTCAGCAAGTGCAAATACCGTAGTAATCAGTTCTTCTATCCGTTCCTCATTGCCTGCAAGATACAGAGAACCGATCAATGCCTCAAATGCTGTGCTGTAACGGTACGTTTGGACATCGGTGTTTTTTGGGACAGATCCTGATTTCGCATTGCGTCCTCTTTTTACAATCGTTATTTCTGATTCGGACAAAGCCTCCATCTCAAGCAGCTTATGGAGAAATTTCGCCTGTGATTTTGCCGATACATATGCTGTCGCTTCTTTATGCAGCTGGTTTGGTCTTACCTTGCCGCTTTGCAGCAGGTGATGCCGGACATACAGTTCAAATACGGCATCACCCATATAGGCAAGAGCAAGACTATTCAATTGTTTTTCATCCACTTTTTGTTCATAATGCAGCATCATTTAGCCTCTTTTCCATCTGATGCCTTGCGGAGTATCTTCAATGATGATATTCATTTCCTTCAGCTGATCGCGAATCTCATCCGCAAGCTTGAAGTCTCTGTCTTTTCGGGCCTGTGTACGCTTTTCGATCAGCGCTTCAATTTCTTCATCAAGCAATTCTTCGTCCTTTAATGACAGGCCAAGGACACCGAAAAGTGTTTCAAATTCATCCATGAATGCTTTTATTACTTCTACAGAAGTATTTTTCTCCATCAAATACAGATTCGATAACTTGGAAAGTTCAAATAGGTTCGATACTCCATTGGCAGTATTGAAATCGTCATCCATATCCTTGATGAATTGCTCATGGAGCGATGCAATTTTATCAAGCCATTCCTGATTATTCTCGGTAAGGTTAGCACTGGCATCCATTCGATGCTTTAAGTTCTGGTAAGATGTTTTCAAGCGTTCAAAGGCAGCCTTTGTATTTTCGAGCAGCTCTTCGCTGTAGTTAATCGGATTGCGGTAATGCACAGAAAGCATGAAGAATCTTAAAACCTGTGGATCATGCTTTTTAATGATGTCATGTACTGTGACAAAATTGCCAAGTGATTTTGACATTTTTTCATTGTCGATATTGATATAGCCATTGTGCATCCAATAGCGGGCAAATGTTTGGCCAGTTAAAGCCTCTGACTGGGCAATCTCATTTTCGTGGTGAGGGAACGCTAAATCCTGTCCGCCAGCATGGATATCGATTGTATCCCCTAGATATTCCCGCGCCATAGCCGAGCATTCGATGTGCCAGCCTGGACGGCCTTTTCCCCACGGGCTATCCCAAGAGATTTCTCCTTCCTTCGCTGTTTTCCAAAGCACGAAATCGAGGGCATCCTGCTTCTTTTCCCCAACCTGGATTCTTGCTCCAACCTTCAATTCCTCAATCGACTGGTGTGAAAGCTTCCCGTACTCATTGAACTTCTTCGTGCGGTAATAAACGTCCCCGCCTGATTCATATGCAAAGCCTTTCTCGACCAATGCACTTATAAAATCAATGATTAGATCCATCGTTTCCGTTACCCTTGGATGAACATCTGCTTTTTTGCAGCCAAGGGCGTGGACATCTTCAAAATAGGCATTGATGAAACGTTGTGCGATTGCCGGAACGTCTTCACCCAATTCGTTTGCAGCCTTGATCAGCTTATCATCCACATCTGTAAAATTTGATACAAAACGAACATCATAGCCACGGAATTCCAGATAGCGCCGAACTGTATCGAATACTATAGCCGGACGGGCATTTCCAATATGAATGTAGTTATAGACAGTCGGTCCGCAAACATACATTTTAACTTTTCCCTCTTCTAGAGGGATAAACTCGTCTTTATTTCTAGTTAATGTGTTATAGATTTTAATACCCATTTCCCATGCCCCTTCCTTGCTTCGCTTCTTCCAGTGCTATTCTCAGTCTAGACAGCTCTTCCTCGATATCCTTGCATCTGTCAGATACAGGATCCGGCAAATCCCGGTGATTCAGGTCCTTTTTGATCCTGACGCCATCCTGGATGACGATTTTGCCAGGTATCCCGACAACGGTTGAGTTTGGCGGCACATCCTTGAGAACGACCGATCCTGCCCCCACCTTAGAATTTTCTCCAATCGTGATCGAACCTAATACCTTGGCACCTGTCGCGATCAGCGCATTGTCTTTTACTGTCGGGTGTCGTTTGCCTTTTTCCTTCCCCGTTCCACCAAGGGTAACTCCCTGGAATACTGTTACATTATCGCCAATTTCACATGTCTCCCCGATGACGACTCCCATCCCGTGATCGATGAAGAAACGCCTGCCAATCTTGGCTCCTGGGTGGATCTCAATCCCCGTTAAAAAGCGGCTGAATTGCGAAATGACTCTCGCGATAAAATAAAATTTCCGTTTGTAGAATGCATGTGCCAATCGATGATACCAAATGGCATGCAATCCGGAATAAGTAAGGATCACTTCGAGAGCGCTTCTGGCTGAAGGATCCTGGTCAAAGACCACATCTATATCTTCCTTGATCATTTTAAACACGGTGAAATCCCCCTTTTCAAATGAACTTTTTAATCAATCGGCCTCAGCGTTTTGCCAACCGCTGACTAGCAGCAAAATAAAAAGCGCCCCTGTCGTAAACGACAGAGACGCTTGGATGCGCGGTTCCACTCTGTTTAGGTCTGCAACATTATATGCAGCCTCAACTTTAACCTGTTAACGGGAGGGTCCCGCCCAATACTACTATGACAGCTGCTGTCTGTTCGTAAAGGGACTCAGAGGCGCATTTCAAACAATGAGAGGCCTGAACCACTTTCAGCCGGTGATGGTTCTCTCTAACAAGCGTCATTCTTCTACTTTTCCTCTTCAACACTTTAGATTTATGGAATTACTCTTACTATATTATATTTTTGTTCATCTGTTAACTAAAAGAACTTAAAAAAGTTATTAGCCCAGGCTTAATGCTAAAAAGCCAATTAACCCAAAAGCTCTGTGACTCTTTCCATCACTTTTTCTTTTCCGATCAGTTCCATTGCAAGCATCAGATCTGGACCATGAGTCTGGCCTGTTGCAGCCGCCCTGACTGGCATGAATAGCTTTTGGCCTTTTTGGCCAGTCGCTTTTTGGACAGCCTTAACTGCTGCTTTTATTGCATCAGCCTTAAATTCCTCAAGCTTCTCGATCTCTGCAAGAAACGCTCTCAAAACCTCTGGAACCTGCTCACCAGCAAGGACTTCTTTTGCTTCCTCATCATAGTTTACCTCATCGCGGAAAAATAAATCCGACATCTCGACGATTTCTGCTCCGAAGCTCATTTTATCGTGATACAGGGAAATGAGGCCGCGAACCCATGCATTCTCTTCCTCAGTGCGGTTTTCACTGACCTTTCCAGCTTTCACTAAGTGTGGGAGCGCAAGTTCAACCACGCGGTCCAAATCAGCTTTTTTCATATACTGGTTGTTCATCCACGCAAGCTTTTGCTGATCAAATAAGGCAGGTGATTTTGAAAGCCTTGCCGGGTCAAAAATCTCAATGAATTCTTCTTTCGAGAAGATTTCCTCTTCACCTGAAGGAGACCATCCAAGCAATGTGATGAAATTGAATAATGCTTCAGGAAGGTACCCAAGCTCTTCGTACTGCTCAATGAACTGGATGATCGATTCGTCACGCTTGCTCAGCTTCTTGCGGCTTTCATTGACAATCAGCGTCATATGTCCGAACACTGGCGGTTCCCAGCCAAAAGCTTCATAAATCACAAGCTGCTTCGGCGTGTTTGAAATATGGTCATCCCCGCGAAGAACGTGAGAGATCTTCATCAAATGGTCATCAAGGACAACAGCGTAGTTATAAGTAGGTGTACCATCTTTCTTGACGATGACAAAGTCGCCCATTCCATCAGATTCAAAGCTTACCTGGCCTTTAACCATATCTTCGAATGCGATGATTTTGCCTGCAGGTACTTTGAATCGAAGACTCGGTTGGCGTCCTTCTTTTTCAAACTGCTCTTGCTCTTCTGGAGTCAAATGGCGGCACTTGCCAGAATAATGAGGAGTCTCATTGCGGGCAGCCTGCTCTTCACGTTCAGCCTCCAGCTCTTCCTCTGTGCAGTAACACTTATATGCGAGCCCTTTTTCCAAAAGCTCCTGATTGTATTGTTCATAAATATGGTTACGTTCAGACTGGCGGTATGGACCGTATTCTCCGCCTACATCGACGCTTTCATCCCAGTCGATGCCAAGCCACTCGAGGTACTTAAGCTGACTTTGCTCTCCACCTTCGATATTGCGTTTCTTGTCTGTATCTTCAATGCGGATGATGAACTTTCCGCCTCTGTTCCGTGCAAATAAATAATTAAAAAGTGCTGTACGGGCGTTCCCGATATGTAAATGCCCAGTCGGACTCGGCGCATAACGCACTCGAATATCTGATGACATAGTGAATCCTCCTCTAATATTGCTGTCCATTATTGTATCATTTCCTATGGGAAAAACGGAAGTAGCTCGGATGATTGGTTTTACACTTTTTTCAGTAAAACAACAGCCTGGGCGGCTATGCCTTCTTCCCTGCCTGCGAAACCTAGCTTTTCTGTCGTTGTCGCCTTCACATTCACCTGGTCAGGAGTACCCTCTAATAGAGCAGCAATCCTTTGGCGCATCGGCTCGATATGCGGCGCCATCTTTGGTTTTTGGGCGATGATTGTGCAGTCGATATTCACAAGCTCATATCCTTTTTCCTTAACGATACCCCAAACATGCTCAAGCAATTTGGCGGAATCCGCATCCTTGAATTCAGGGTCAGTATCCGGGAAATGCCTGCCGATATCCCCTTCCCCAATCGCTCCCAGGACTGCATCTGCCACTGTATGTAAAAGTACATCCGCATCAGAGTGGCCTAGCAGCCCTTTTTCATACGGGATGGGTATGCCGCCAATAATTAAAGGCCGTCCTTCCGTCAGCTGGTGTACATCGAATCCTTGTCCAATACGAAACATATAACTAACTCCTTTTAAGGCTTTATTTTGTCACGTTTATCCTGCAATGAATCTATTTCATTCCTGCATCTTTGCGTTTGCGCAAAATGGCTTCAGCAAAATATAAATCCTCAGGTGTGGTCAGCTTAATATTATCATAGTCACCTTCAATGATGGCGACTTGATGCGGAAGCCTTTCGACAAGACTGGATTCATCCGTCCCAATAAATTGTTCGCTCACAGCCTTGTTATGTGCTTTAAGCAAAATGGAAACGCGAAAAGCCTGCGGGGTCTGGACTGCCCACAAGCTTGAGCGCTCAACCGTTTCGATTACCTGGCTGTTCACCGCTTTTTTGATCGTATCTTTAACCGGAACCGCAACGATTGCGCCGCCCTCATTGCTGGCTGCTTCCACTAGGGCATGGATCGTTTCTGCTTTTATAAAGGGCCGAGCTGCATCATGCACAAGCACAACACCCTCAAATGATCCGAGCGCTTTCAGCCCGTTATATACGCTGTCCTGCCGTTCCTTCCCGCCGATGACGAGTGAGGATACTTTATGAATCCCGTATTCTTTCAATAAACGCTTAAATTCAGCCTCATCATCCGGATGGATGGGGAGAATGATACCCGCGCATTCCGGATCAGCTTCAAACACCTTTAATGTATGGATGAGAACTGGTACTCCTTCAAGTGTTAAAAGAAGCTTGTTTTTCCCTGCTCCCATTCTCTTGCCCTGCCCCGCTGCCGGGATAATGACCTGATAAGGCATACGAAAACTCCAATCTATTTTTTACAGATGAACGGGCAGCTAAGACCCCAGCTTCAGTCCTTGAAAAAGGTAAGCGGGACATAACTGCCCATAAATGCTGACTCATCCATTTAGTCACGATTGGGAGAAACCCCAAACGATAAATGGAGGAATCAAATTATAATGCTTTTTCCAATAATTTTGGCTTCGCAAAAATCATCCTGCCTGCAGATGTCTGCAGCACACTCGTTACAAGCACATCAATTCGCTTCCCGATGTAGTCGCGGCCTTCCTCGACAACAATCATCGTGCCGTCATCAAGATATGCGACACCCTGATTATGTTCTTTTCCATCCTTGATTACCTGGATGTTCATTTCTTCCCCTGGAAGGACCACGGGTTTTACCGCATTTGCAAGGTCATTGATATTCAGCACCGCAACCTTCTGCAATTCACAAACTTTATTCAAATTGAAATCATTCGTTACTACAACACCGTTTGTCAGCTTCGCCAGTTTCACAAGCTTGCTGTCAACTTCCTGAATATCATCAAAATCGCCCTCATAGATCTCTACCTTAATCCTAAGCTCCTTTTGGATACGGTTAAGGATGTCCAATCCGCGGCGGCCGCGATTTCGCTTTAGCACGTCGGATGAATCAGCAATATGCTGCAGTTCTTCAAGGACAAATTGCGGGATTACAATGATACCTTCAAGAAAACCAGTTTGACAGATATCAGCAATCCTTCCATCAATAATCACACTTGTATCAAGAATTTTCCATTCTCTTGCACGCTCTTCTTTTTCAATCTCTTCTTCTTCATTGCCTTTTTTCTTCGATTTAGAAAATAAACCAAGCAGCTCATCACGTTTCTTGAATCCCACCTGGAATCCTAGATAACCAAATAAAAGAGTAAGGAGCGTTGGGGCAACTGTATTTACAATCGGAACCTGGATTGCATTAAGGGCAAAGCCAACTAAAAACGCTACTAGCAAACCAAAGAAAAGACCCACACTGCCAAAAATAACATCAGTGATTGGCGCCTTGAGCAGAGATTCTTCAGCCCACTTCACAAAATTGGTCACATGGTCAACAGCCCAAAAAGTAAGAAGATAAAAAATAAGTGCGCCCAAAATAGCTGTAACATAAGGATTATTGATGAGAGTCATGTCTCCCATTTTCATTAACGATAATAAATCAGGAATTAAGAATATACCAAGCGTTCCCCCAATGATCAGGAAGCAGGCTTGAATGATACGTCTTAACATCCTTTCACCTCCTTTTACTCATTATAAACAACTTCTAAAATTTGAAACCCTGCTTATGGATAAGATTTTCATATTATGCTGTTTTCACAAGCCTGTTGTTTTTGGTGATCAGACAAGTATTAAAATAGCAATAAAATACGTGCAAAGCCTTCATTATTGCCTTGCTTAAAGACCGAACCCAATTCGTCCAAAGCGCAGGCCCAAAAGATAATACGTTTTAATCGGCATAAAAGTTACGTAATCAGCCTAATTATTTTAAAAAAATTGCTCTGTTAAACAAGTCTGTTGATTTTCGTTCCAGGCGCTTCGCTTTCCGCGGGGCTGGCGCTGAGCCCGCAGGAGTCTGCGCGCCTTCCACTACAATCAACAGGGTTTATAAATCAACATTCCGCTTTAACAGAGCTAAAAAATAAATGTCATTAACTCTTCCTTAAAAGTAGCATCGGGCTATACGGGTGTCAATTTAAAAGCAGTTCCGCCAAATAGCTTTAATTACATCTGGCGGTCTGCCATCAGCTGGTCCCTGATCAGCTTAAAGCCTTCTATTATTTTTCGGGCTCTGACTTCACCAATTCCTTCAACGTCATCTAAATCCTCGACCGAGGCCGAAATCAAATTTGTGAACTTATTGAACCTTTTGATTAAATTTTCGACGATGATCATCGGCAGTCTCGGAATCTTGTTCAGCATCCGGTAGCCTCTTGGGCAAATAAATTCATCCATATGGACATACCCCTGATAGCCAAGTAGTTTTAAAATCGTCGTATCTTCGATGACCCCAGTTTTTGAAAGCTCCTGGAAACGCGCCAGCACTTCCTCAGCCTTCACATCGCCTTCTGCAGAATAATCCTTGATGACTAGCAGTGCCTCTTTCTCGATTTCAGATAGAAGTTCGTGCATCTGCAGACGAATCAGCCTGCCCTCCATCCCAAGCTCACTCAAATAAGTTAAAAGCTCGGTCTTGATTCTTAATACCATTTCAAATCGATGGATGACCTGCAGCAAATCATTATAGGTAACCAAATCTTCGAATTCCAGAATCCCAAGATTAGTAATGCTTTTCTCAAGAACAACCTTGTACTTTTCAAGCGTCTGGATTGCCTGGTTTGCCTTCGTTAAAATAACCCCGATTTCCTTCAAGGCATAGCGAAGGTTCCCCTGATACAAGGTAATGACATTCCTCCGCTGGGATATCGCAATGACAAGGGCTTTCGTCTGCCTTGCTACCCTTTCCGCCGTCCTGTGCCTCATCCCAGTCTCCGTTGATGGCACGCTCGTATCAGGAGCAAGCTGTGCATTTGCGAACAAGATTTTACTGCCAGTTTCATTCAAGATAATGGCGCCATCCATCTTGGCAAGCTCATATAAAAAACTCGGGCTGAACCTGCAATTGATTTCAAAGCCGCCATCCAGAAGGCTTTTGACTTTTTCATTGTAGCCAAAGACAATCAGCCCGCCCGTATTGGCACGGAGTACATTATCGATGCCATCCCTGACTGGGGTTCCAGGAGCGATAAATTGCAGGATTTCAGCTAATTCCTTTTCTTCGAGGCTTTTATTCTCCAATCCATCAACCCCCTAAGGTGACTTTTAACGCATGGCTGACAGATGTAACGCCGATTAGCTCTACTCCTTTAGGTGGAGTCCATCCGCCAAGATTATTTTCCGGTAAAATAATTCTTTCAAAACCAAGCTTAGCAGCTTCCTGGACACGCTGCTCAATCCTTGAGACCCTTCTGACTTCTCCAGTCAGCCCGACCTCACCAATAATACAATCGGAAGCACGGGTTGGTTTATCCCTGAAGCTCGAAGCGATGCTGACAGCGACAGCAAGATCGATTGCCGGTTCATCCAGCTTCACTCCGCCGGCTACCTTCAAATAAGCATCCTGGTTCGCCAGCAACAGCCCGACCCGTTTCTCGAGTACAGCCATCAGCAGCGACACCCGGTTATGGTCAATCCCTGTGGCCATTCTTCTCGGATTTCCAAAGCTCGTAGGAGAGATCAGCGCCTGGATTTCTACCAAAACAGGGCGCGTCCCTTCCATAGATGCTACAACTGTAGAGCCCGAAGCACCCTGGGACCGTTCTTCCAAAAAGATTTCCGATGGGTTTGCGACTTCTTCCAAACCAGCTTCCTTCATTTCGAATATACCCATTTCATTCGTTGAACCGAAACGGTTTTTAACCGCACGCAAGATTCTGTATGTATGATGTCTTTCACCCTCAAAATACAAAACAGTATCCACCATATGCTCAAGCAATCGAGGTCCAGCAATCGAGCCCTCCTTGGTGACATGTCCTACGATAAAAATGGCAACACCCTTCGTTTTCGCAATTCTCATCAATTCCGCCGTACATTCCCTCACCTGCGACACACTCCCCGGTGCCGAAGTCACTTCAGGATGGAAAATCGTCTGGATCGAATCGACAATTACAAAATCAGGCTTTGTATTTTCAATTGTCAGGCTGATTTCATGCAAATTAGTCTCTGAATATACGAGTAAATTAGAAGAAGTAGCTCCGAGACGGTCAGCCCGCAGCTTCGTTTGCCTCATGGATTCTTCACCAGATATATATAGTACAGAGTGATCCTTTTTCGCCAGCTGGTACGAGACCTGAAGCAATAGCGTCGATTTGCCTATTCCCGGATCCCCGCCAATCAAAACGAGGGAACCCCTGACAACTCCGCCTCCAAGCACCCTGTTCAATTCATTCGAGTCCGTCGTAATACGCGGCTCGCTGACAGTCTCAATCGAAGTAATCGGAGTCGCCTTTGCCGCTACTGAAGAACCAGCCGCATTCGTAAATGCCCCTCTCCGATTGGATCCAGTGCTCTCCACTTCCTCGACCATCTTATTCCACTGCCCGCAGCCAGGACATTTCCCCATCCATTTCGGAGATTCATAGCCGCATTCCTGGCACATGAATTTTGTTTTTCTTTTTGCCATTTTCTTAGCCTCGCCATCTATCAATAAAAAGTATTATCTCTATTTTAATGCTAAACATTCATCAAAAGAAATGATTGGAACTGAAGTAAATATGTAAATTTTTCTACTTTATATATTTATGCTCAGCAGATTATGACCCACTTATAAACCGAACTGATTTAATGAATCTTATGAGTGCAAATCAGGAGCTTTTTCTTCAGATTAATTGTTCTATCGCATCCCTGTAAGTCAATCTAAAGACCATTTCACCCACGAAATTGTTCTCAGGTTTGTTACGATGACAACTCATTTGCTTTTTCTGACCTCGAGTTGTTCTCGGAACCCTTACCGCAAAAATCAGTAAAAAAGGGGTACACGTAGTTGATGTACGTATACCCCTTATTTTTACCTGATAAGCAATTTATGCCTTTGCAGACCCTTCTGGCGTTTTCACGACAAACTCGCCATTTTCCACATCAATAATGACATTTTGGCCTGTAAGGACTGTACCCTTTAACAATTCTTCAGATAGCTGATCCTCAATATGTTTCTGGATAGCCCGGCGTAATGGACGAGCACCATACTCTGGATCGTAGCCCTCTTCCGAAATTTTTTCTTTAGCTGCATCCGTCAAATCAAGAGTGATCTCCTGCTCCTTCAGACGCTTCACTAGCTGGTCGGACATCAATGTCACGATTTCCTTCAGATGCGGTTTCTCCAGTGCATGGAAGACAATGATTTCATCGATACGGTTTAGGAATTCCGGACGGAACGCCTTTTTCAGCTCTTCCATAACTTTTCCCTTCATATCCTTGTAATCCTGTGCTCCATCCTGGATATTGAAGCCAACGTATTTGTTGCGCTTTAACGCTTCAGCACCGACATTTGATGTCAGGATCATGATCGTGTTGCGGAAATCGACTGTACGTCCCTTTGAATCAGTCAACCGGCCATCTTCAAGGACTTGAAGCAAAATATTGAACACATCAGGATGTGCTTTTTCGATTTCATCAAGCAAGATGACGGAATAAGGTTTTCTCCGAACCTTTTCAGTCAGCTGGCCGCCTTCATCGTATCCTACATATCCCGGAGGTGAACCGACGAGACGGGAAGTCGAATGCTTCTCCATGTACTCCGACATATCTACGCGGATCATTGCATCTTCATCGCCAAACATCGATTCGGCAAGTGCTCTTGCCAATTCCGTTTTACCTACACCTGTAGGACCCAGGAAGATAAATGAACCAATCGGACGTTTAGGGTCTTTCAATCCTGCGCGGGCACGTCTTACAGCTTTAGAAACAGCCTTAACTGCTTCCTCCTGACCGATGACGCGAGAGTGAAGGATTTCTTCAAGGTTCAACAGCTTATCCGTTTCAGTTTGTGCAAGCTTTGTAACAGGGATATTCGTCCAGCTGGATACAACATTCGCAATATCCTCGACTGTAACCTCGCTATTTTCCTTACCCTGTTTTTCTTTCCAAGTTTTCTTCGTATTTTCAAGCTGTTCACGCAGGCGCTGTTCTGTATCCCTTAAAGAAGCAGCTTTTTCAAACTCCTGGCTTTGTACAGAAGCATCCTTTTCCTTGCGCACTTCCTCCAGCTTCACCTCAAGCTCCTTAAGATTTGGCGGAGTAGTGTAAGAGCGCAGGCGCACCTTTGAACCAGCTTCGTCAATCAAGTCAATTGCTTTATCCGGAAGGAAACGGTCAGAGATATAACGGTCAGACAGCTTTACTGCCGCTTCAATCGCCGCATCCGTAATCGATACTCTGTGGTGTGCTTCATAACGGTCTCTCAGCCCTTTTAAAATTTGGACGGACTCCTCAGCGGTTGGTTCATCAACTGTAATAGGCTGGAAACGTCTTTCTAATGCGGCGTCTTTTTCAATATATTTACGGTATTCATCCAGCGTCGTTGCCCCGATGCATTGAAGCTCCCCGCGAGCAAGTGACGGCTTAAGGATATTGGAAGCATCAATCGCACCTTCTGCTCCACCAGCACCAATCAATGTATGAAGCTCATCGATGAACAGAATGATGTTGCCCGCCTGGCGGATTTCATCCATCACCTTTTTCAGTCGGTCTTCAAATTCACCGCGGTATTTAGTTCCCGCTACAACAGTTCCCATATCAAGAGTCATAACGCGCTTATCGCGAAGAATCTCAGGAACTTCATTATTCACGATTTGCTGTGCCAACCCTTCAGCAATCGCTGTTTTACCTACACCGGGCTCCCCGATCAATACAGGGTTGTTCTTTGTCCGGCGGCTAAGCACCTCGATAACTCTCTGGATTTCCTTGCTTCGGCCGATAACAGGGTCAAGGCTTCCTTCTCTTGCAATCGCAGTTAAGTCCCTTGCAAGGCTATCAAGCGTCGGTGTGTTGGCATTGGCTGCCCCGCCCCCCTGATGGCCGGATGTTTCATTGCTGCCTAACAACTGCAGAACCTGCTGGCGTGCTTTATTCAAGCTTACACCTAGGTTATTCAGCACTCTGGCAGCAACACCTTCTCCTTCACGGATCAGACCAAGAAGGATGTGCTCTGTGCCAACATAAGAGTGTCCAAGTTTTCTTGCTTCATCCATTGAAAGCTCGATGACCTTTTTAGCTCTTGGCGTATAGTGAATGGTCTGGGAAGTTTCCTGGCCTCGGCCAATCAGGTTCTCAACTTCCTTCTGGATTTTCTCGGCACCAAGGCCCAAACCGTATAAAGCCTTTGCGGCGATGCCTTCTCCTTCACGCACAAGGCCAAGTAAGATGTGTTCTGTACCGATATTGTTATGTCCAAGGCGGATTGCCTCTTCCTGTGCGAGTGCCAATACTTTCTGTGCTCTCTCTGTAAATCGTCCAAACATCATAAGATCATCCTCCTGACTCTTCTTTTGTTTCCATTTTTAATCGTTCTCTTATTAAAGCAGCCCTGCGGATATCCCTTTCGTTTGGCCGGAGCGGCCCGCCCGCATACTGCTGTAAAAACCCTGGTTGAGTTAAAATCATCAGTTCATTTAAAATCGATTTTGATATATTTTTTATATACCCCATATCAATGCCAAGCCGCAAGTCTGACAGGCATCGGGCAGCTTCCTTCGTTTCAATGATCCGGCTGTTTGCCAGAATTCCATATGAACGAAAGACTCTGTCTTCTAATTGTATGTTAGAAGTTTTCGCTAATGCTTCCCGGGACGACCTTTCCTGAGATATTATCTGGCTTACCACGCTTTTCAAGTCTTCTACGATGTCTTCTTCAGATTTTCCTAATGTGATTTGATTGGAGATTTGAAAAATATTACCGAGAGCTTCACTGCCCTCGCCGTATATACCCCTTACCACCAACCCAAGCTGATTAATCGCCGGCACAATCCTGTTCATTTGCTGCGTCAGGACCAAACCTGGAAGGTGCATCATGACAGAAGCCCTTAGACCCGTTCCGACGTTAGTCGGGCAGCTGGTCAAATAACCAAATTTCTCATCGAAAGCATAATTCACATGCTCTTCCAGCCAATCATCAATCTCATTTGCAGCCTTCATGGCTTCCGTCAGCTGGAATCCAGGGAATAAACATTGAATCCTTAAATGGTCTTCCTCGTTGATCATAATGCTGATTTCTTCATTTTCGGATAAAAGACATGCTCCATGAATGCCGTTTTCGGAGAGATGGGGACTAATTAAATGTTTCTCGACAAGTACTCTTTTTTGTAATTGTGGGATCTCATCCATCTTTATCATTTCTAAATGCTCAACGATTGGAATGTGGCTATTGTTTACCCGTTCCGTTATTGCGTCAATGACTGCCTCAGCTTCACCGTTAGTAAACAACGTAGGAAAATTGAATTCATCAAGGTTTCTGGCAAAACGTATTCGAGAGCTGAGGACAATGTCAGAATCAGGTCCATCATCACTCATCCAGGAACTGACAGCCTGACTGATAAACTTCTCTAATGACAAGTCTACTCCCCTCCCTCTTGCTTCCTTGCTAATTTCCTTTCCAGATCTCTTATCTGGTCCCGCGTCTCAGCAGCTTTTTCGAATTCTTCATCTGAGATAAGATTTTTCAATGCTTGCTTCAAATCATCAACTTTTTTCCTTAAATGGATATCCCCGCCGATCCTTTTAGGGATTTTTCCATTATGTGTGTAATTCCCGCTATGGAGCCTTCTAATGATGGGAGTCAGCTGATCCCTGAAGGCATCGTAGCAAGTTGCACATCCAAACCTGCCGACTTTCACAAACTGAGGAAAAGTCATTGAACATTGCGGACATTGAAGGATTTCCTCCGCTTGAAAGGCTTCCTTCTTTTCCTCAGTAAAACCTGGCTGCATATTCAACAATCCAGCAAGCAGGCTATTGATCGAAAAAGCTGGTCCGTTGTTCATCATAAACATTTCGCCTTTTTCCTGTGCGCACCGTTCACATAAATGAAGCTCAGTTTTTTCGCCGTTTAAAAAATTTGTGAAGTGCAGCGTTGCCGGCCTCTGATTACACTCTTGGCAGATCATGCCCTCACCTCTTTACCTCTGTTCTGATATTATTTATATTTCAATGCCATCAACATTGCCTTTAGCATTCTCGAGCGAAGCTCATCCCGCAGCGGAAGTTCAATATACAGAACAGACCTGTCTAAAACGCTCAGCATGATTTTCGCTTCGCGGTTCGTCACAACATCTTCCTCCACTAAACGGTAAATGACATCTTCAGCACTGCTTTGAGAAATCCGTGTGTGAATCAAAGACAATAAATCATCAATCAAGTGTGCATGATCATAAACCTGGACTTTGATGATACGGATATATCCGCCTCCGCCCCGCTTACTTTCAACAAGGTAACCTCGTTCAATCGTGAATCTAGTATTGATGACATAATTGATTTGGGACGGCACGCATTGAAATTTATCGGCGATTTCGCTACGCTTGATTTCAACGATATCCTGGTCGCTCATTTCCAAAACCTGCTTGAGGTAATGTTCTATGATGTCCGATATATTCCTCACTAAACCTCCCCCTATCTGACTTTGACTATATTTGACTTTAATTATACAAAAAATTTTTTACCCTTGCAATTAATGCATCTGTATTTATTTTCGCCAAATTTATGTATGCCAAAACCTACTAAGTGGGGGTGTTGGTTATTATACCCATTTAAATTAGAGTGGAAACTTGTCACAGTGGAGAATGAAGAAGTTTTTTGGGGACGGTTCTTCTGTTTCAGTTTTTTCTAGAGTCTTAAGCTATAAATACGTAAAATGGGCTTTACAGGTGAAAAAAGCATTCCAACTGGTGATAATCGCTACTAACTAGTGATATATCCCTATAAACTAGTAAATGAATTATTTCTCTAATGGAATGAAGGGGTTTTGACTCTTAAACCGTAGTAAAACGCACAATTAAATAGCCAAACTATAAAAAAGGGCTTTAATTAGGAAAAGGTCTAAAACACAACAGATTAAATATAAAAGAGTTATAAGGGAATGGTTTTTTTAAGTTAGTTAAATAGGGAAACCAATTAAATCTTGGCAACTCAGATTCTAATTCCCAATTCTCCATATAAGACTGTTGAAGGCCAATAGAATATCAATAAGACGTCACCATATTTTTATTAACCGGATACAAACTTCTGATTTTACCCTTCTGAAGAAACAAAAAAAGAACAGCCATTACAGCTGTTCTTTCGTTTGCCCGGCGGCGTCCTACTCTCACAGGGGGAAACCCCCAACTACCATCGGCGCTGAGAAGCTTAACTTCCGTGTTCGGTATGGGAACGGGTGTGACCTTCTCGCTATCGCCACCAGACTATTTTGTTTGAGGTTTTGTTCCCTCAAAACTAGATAATGTGTAAGAAGAATTTAGAAGAACGAGTAATCTATATTTGGTTAAGTCCTCGAACGATTAGTATCAGTCAGCTCCACACGTCACCGCGCTTCCACCTCTGACCTATCAACCTGATCATCTTTCAGGGTTCTTACTAGCTTGCGCTATGGGAAATCTCATCTTGAGGGGGGCTTCATGCTTAGATGCTTTCAGCACTTATCCCGTCCGCACATAGCTACCCAGCGATGCCTTTGGCAAGACAACTGGTACACCAGCGGTGCGTCCATCCCGGTCCTCTCGTACTAAGGACAGCTCCTCTCAAATTTCCTGCGCCCACGACGGATAGGGACCGAACTGTCTCACGACGTTCTGAACCCAGCTCGCGTACCGCTTTAATGGGCGAACAGCCCAACCCTTGGGACCGACTACAGCCCCAGGATGCGATGAGCCGACATCGAGGTGCCAAACCTCCCCGTCGATGTGGACTCTTGGGGGAGATAAGCCTGTTATCCCCGGGGTAGCTTTTATCCGTTGAGCGATGGCCCTTCCATGCGGAACCACCGGATCACTAAGCCCGACTTTCGTCCCTGCTCGACTTGTAGGTCTCGCAGTCAAGCTCCCTTGTGCCTTTACACTCTGCGAATGATTTCCAACCATTCTGAGGGAACCTTTGGGCGCCTCCGTTACTCTTTAGGAGGCGACCGCCCCAGTCAAACTGCCCACCTGACACTGTCTCCCGCCCCGATCAGGGGCGTGGGTTAGAATTTCAATACAGCCAGGGTAGTATCCCACCGACGCCTCCACCGAAGCTGGCGCTCCGGTTTCTCAGGCTCCTACCTATCCTGTACAAGCTGTACCAAAATTCAATATCAGGCTACAGTAAAGCTCCACGGGGTCTTTCCGTCCTGTCGCGGGTAACCTGCATCTTCACAGGTACTATAATTTCACCGAGTCTCTCGTTGAGACAGTGCCCAGATCGTTACGCCTTTCGTGCGGGTCGGAACTTACCCGACAAGGAATTTCGCTACCTTAGGACCGTTATAGTTACGGCCGCCGTTTACTGGGGCTTCGATTCAGAGCTTCGCTTGCGCTAACCCCTCCTCTTAACCTTCCAGCACCGGGCAGGCGTCAGCCCCTATACTTCGCCTTGCGGCTTCGCAGAGACCTGTGTTTTTGCTAAACAGTCGCCTGGGCCTATTCACTGCGGCTCATCTAGGCTATTCACCCAAATGAGCACCCCTTCTCCCGAAGTTACGGGGTCATTTTGCCGAGTTCCTTAACGAGAGTTCTCTCGCTCACCTTAGGATTCTCTCCTCGCCTACCTGTGTCGGTTTGCGGTACGGGCACCTTTTATCTCGCTAGAGGCTTTTCTTGGCAGTGTGAAATCAGGAACTTCGGTACTATATTTCCCTCGCTGTCACAGCTCAGCCTTCACGCAAGCGGGATTTGCCTCACTTGCAGCCTTACTGCTTAGACGCGCATATCCAACAGCGCGCTTACCCTATCCTACTGCGTCCCCCCATTGCTCAAACGATAAAGAGGTGGTACAGGAATATCAACCTGTTGTCCATCGCCTACGCCTTTCGGCCTCGGCTTAGGTCCCGACTAACCCTGAGAGGACGAGCCTTCCTCAGGAAACCTTAGGCATTCGGTGGATGGGATTCTCACCCATCTTTCGCTACTCATACCGGCATTCTCACTTCTAAGCGCTCCACCAGTCCTTACGGTCTAGCTTCAACGCCCTTAGAACGCTCTCCTACCACTGACATCAAAGATGTCAATCCACAGCTTCGGTGATACGTTTAGCCCCGGTACATTTTCGGCGCAGAGTCACTCGACCAGTGAGCTATTACGCACTCTTTAAATGGTGGCTGCTTCTAAGCCAACATCCTGGTTGTCTAAGCAACTCCACATCCTTTTCCACTTAACGTATACTTTGGGACCTTAGCTGGTGGTCTGGGCTGTTTCCCTTTTGACTACGGATCTTATCACTCGCAGTCTGACTCCCACGGATAAGTCTTTGGCATTCGGAGTTTGTCTGAATTCGGTAACCCGATGAGGGCCCCTAGTCCAAACAGTGCTCTACCTCCAAGACTCTTACAACGTGAGGCTAGCCCTAAAGCTATTTCGGAGAGAACCAGCTATCTCCAAGTTCGATTGGAATTTCTCCGCTACCCACACCTCATCCCCGCACTTTTCAACGTGCGTGGGTTCGGGCCTCCAGTTGGTGTTACCCAACCTTCACCCTGGACATGGGTAGATCACCTGGTTTCGGGTCTACGACCACATACTCATTCGCCCTATTCAGACTCGCTTTCGCTGCGGCTCCGTCTTCTCAACTTAACCTTGCATGGGATCGTAACTCGCCGGTTCATTCTACAAAAGGCACGCCATCACCCATTAACGGGCTCTGACTACTTGTAGGCACACGGTTTCAGGATCTATTTCACTCCCCTTCCGGGGTGCTTTTCACCTTTCCCTCACGGTACTGGTTCACTATCGGTCACTAGGGAGTATTTAGCCTTGGGAGATGGTCCTCCCAGCTTCCGACGGGATTTCTCGTGTCCCGCCGTACTCAGGATCCACTCAGGAGGGAACGAAGTTTCAACTACAGGGTTTTTACCTTCTCTGACGGGCCTTTCCAGACCACTTCATCTACCCCGTTCCTTTGTAACTCCATGTAGAGTGTCCTACAACCCCAAGAGGCAAGCCTCTTGGTTTGGGCTATGTCCCGTTTCGCTCGCCGCTACTCAGGGAATCGCGTTTGCTTTCTCTTCCTCCGGGTACTTAGATGTTTCAGTTCCCCGGGTCTGCCTTCAATACCCTATGTATTCAGGTAAAGATACTGTTCCATTACGAACAGTGGGTTTCCCCATTCGGAAATCTCCGGATCAAAGCTTACTTACAGCTCCCCGAAGCATATCGGTGTTAGTCCCGTCCTTCATCGGCTCCTAGTGCCAAGGCATCCACCGTGCGCCCTTTCTAACTTAACCGTTTGACAATAAATTGTCGTGGTTGATTCTCTATTAAATAGAGAGAAAAACTAAAATGGCGATCACTCGGTTTTTCTTGGTTCTTCTTACTTACGATTATCTAGTTTTCAAGGAACAAAAAAGCTTTGAGAGAATTGTTTCGAATCCTACCTTACGGTCTGATCCTCACAGTAAAGATTGCTCCCTCAAAACTAAACAAACAAGCGGTCAACTGTACGAATCCTAAGATTCGTATTCATCAGATCCGAAGATCTGAGTTCCGATTGCCAATAGGCAATATCCTTAGAAAGGAGGTGATCCAGCCGCACCTTCCGATACGGCTACCTTGTTACGACTTCACCCCAATCATCTGTCCCACCTTAGGCGGCTGGCTCCATAAAGGTTACCCCACCGACTTCGGGTGTTACAAACTCTCGTGGTGTGACGGGCGGTGTGTACAAGGCCCGGGAACGTATTCACCGCGGCATGCTGATCCGCGATTACTAGCGATTCCGGCTTCATGCAGGCGAGTTGCAGCCTGCAATCCGAACTGAGAATGGTTTTATGGGATTGGCTTCACCTCGCGGCTTCGCTGCCCTTTGTTCCATCCATTGTAGCACGTGTGTAGCCCAGGTCATAAGGGGCATGATGATTTGACGTCATCCCCACCTTCCTCCGGTTTGTCACCGGCAGTCACCTTAGAGTGCCCAACTAAATGCTGGCAACTAAGATCAAGGGTTGCGCTCGTTGCGGGACTTAACCCAACATCTCACGACACGAGCTGACGACAACCATGCACCACCTGTCACTCTGTCCCCCGAAGGGGAACGCCCTATCTCTAGGGTTGTCAGAGGATGTCAAGACCTGGTAAGGTTCTTCGCGTTGCTTCGAATTAAACCACATGCTCCACCGCTTGTGCGGGCCCCCGTCAATTCCTTTGAGTTTCAGCCTTGCGGCCGTACTCCCCAGGCGGAGTGCTTAATGCGTTTGCTGCAGCACTAAAGGGCGGAAACCCTCTAACACTTAGCACTCATCGTTTACGGCGTGGACTACCAGGGTATCTAATCCTGTTCGCTCCCCACGCTTTCGCGCCTCAGCGTCAGTTACAGACCAGAGAGCCGCCTTCGCCACTGGTGTTCCTCCACATCTCTACGCATTTCACCGCTACACGTGGAATTCCGCTCTCCTCTTCTGCACTCAAGTTCCCCAGTTTCCAATGACCCTCCCCGGTTGAGCCGGGGGCTTTCACATCAGACTTAAGGAACCGCCTGCGCGCGCTTTACGCCCAATAATTCCGGACAACGCTTGCCACCTACGTATTACCGCGGCTGCTGGCACGTAGTTAGCCGTGGCTTTCTGGTCAGGTACCGTCAAGGTACCGGCAGTTACTCCGATACTTGTTCTTCCCTGACAACAGAGCTTTACGACCCGAAGGCCTTCATCGCTCACGCGGCGTTGCTCCGTCAGACTTTCGTCCATTGCGGAAGATTCCCTACTGCTGCCTCCCGTAGGAGTCTGGGCCGTGTCTCAGTCCCAGTGTGGCCGATCACCCTCTCAGGTCGGCTACGCATCGTCGCCTTGGTGAGCCGTTACCTCACCAACTAGCTAATGCGCCGCGGGCCCATCTGTAAGTGACAGCTAAAACCGTCTTTCAGCTTTTCCTCATGAGAGGAAAAGGATTATCCGGTATTAGCTCCGGTTTCCCGAAGTTATCCCAGTCTTACAGGCAGGTTGCCCACGTGTTACTCACCCGTCCGCCGCTGATCTTCAAAAGCAAGCTAATGAAGATCCGCTCGACTTGCATGTATTAGGCACGCCGCCAGCGTTCGTCCTGAGCCAGGATCAAACTCTCCAAAAAAGAGTTATGAGTTAGCTCATAATTTAAAACGTTGGCTAGTGATCATCTATATAATAGAAGTCACTATAATATTGTTTGTTGACGCTTGTTTGTTTAGTTTTCAAAGAACAAGTTACCGACCAAGTCATCAAGTCAGCTTTAATATACTAACATGATTGTTTAATATGGTCAATAAGAATTTTATGGTGGAGCCTAGCGGGATCGAACCGCTGACCTCCTGCGTGCAAGGCAGGCGCTCTCCCAGCTGAGCTAAGGCCCCATATAATATTAGTAGAAATGGTCGGGAAGACAGGATTCGAACCTGCGACCCCTTGGTCCCAAACCAAGTGCTCTACCAAGCTGAGCTACTCCCCGATAAAGAGAAAATATAATGGCGCGCCCGAAAGGAGTCGAACCCATAACCTTCTGATCCGTAGTCAGACGCTCTATCCAATTGAGCTACGGGCGCATTATAATTTATTAATGAATAAGTGGTGCCGAGGACCGGAATCGAACCGGTACGGTAGTCACCTACCGCAGGATTTTAAGTCCTGTGCGTCTGCCAGTTCCGCCACCCCGGCTAAAAACTTTTGGAGCGGAAGACGGGATTCGAACCCGCGACCCCAACCTTGGCAAGGTTGTATTCTACCACTGAACTACTTCCGCATATATATTGTTTTAGTGAAAATGGTGCGGGTGAAGGGAGTCGAACCCCCACGCCTTGCGGCGCCAGATCCTAAGTCTGGTGCGTCTGCCAATTCCGCCACACCCGCATATAAAGTTGAAATGGTGAGCCATGAAGGACTCGAACCTTCGACCCTCTGATTAAAAGTCAGATGCTCTACCGACTGAGCTAATGGCTCGTACATGAAGTTATCCTGGCTGCACAGTGACCTGCTCAAAAGACCTCCGGTCTTCCTCGCATCTTTCCGCTGAAGCCTATTCAAGGATGTTAGAAAGATGGTGCCGGCGAGAGGACTTGAACCCCCAACCTACTGATTACAAGTCAGTTGCTCTACCAATTGAGCTACACCGGCATGGTTTAAAAATATAATGGTGGAGGATGACGGGATCGAACCGCCGACCCTCTGCTTGTAAGGCAGATGCTCTCCCAGCTGAGCTAATCCTCCATTAAATTGTATCAAACAGCCCGGCGGCGTCCTACTCTCACAGGGGGAAACCCCCAACTACCATCGGCGCTGAGAAGCTTAACTTCCGTGTTCGGTATGGGAACGGGTGTGACCTTCTCGCTATCGCCACCAGACTATTTTGTTTGAGGTTTGTTCCCTCAAAACTAGATAATGTGTAAGAAGAATTTAGAAGAACGAGTAATCTATTTTGGTTAAGTCCTCGAACGATTAGTATCAGTCAGCTCCACACGTCACCGCGCTTCCACCTCTGACCTATCAACCTGATCATCTTTCAGGGTTCTTACTAGCTTGCGCTATGGGAAATCTCATCTTGAGGGGGGCTTCATGCTTAGATGCTTTCAGCACTTATCCCGTCCGCACATAGCTACCCAGCGATGCCTTTGGCAAGACAACTGGTACACCAGCGGTGCGTCCATCCCGGTCCTCTCGTACTAAGGACAGCTCCTCTCAAATTTCCTGCGCCCACGACGGATAGGGACCGAACTGTCTCACGACGTTCTGAACCCAGCTCGCGTACCGCTTTAATGGGCGAACAGCCCAACCCTTGGGACCGACTACAGCCCCAGGATGCGATGAGCCGACATCGAGGTGCCAAACCTCCCCGTCGATGTGGACTCTTGGGGGAGATAAGCCTGTTATCCCCGGGGTAGCTTTTATCCGTTGAGCGATGGCCCTTCCATGCGGAACCACCGGATCACTAAGCCCGACTTTCGTCCCTGCTCGACTTGTAGGTCTCGCAGTCAAGCTCCCTTGTGCCTTTACACTCTGCGAATGATTTCCAACCATTCTGAGGGAACCTTTGGGCGCCTCCGTTACTCTTTAGGAGGCGACCGCCCCAGTCAAACTGCCCACCTGACACTGTCTCCCGCCCCGATCAGGGGCGCGGGTTAGAATTTCAATACAGCCAGGGTAGTATCCCACCGACGCCTCCACCGAAGCTGGCGCTCCGGTTTCTCAGGCTCCTACCTATCCTGTACAAGCTGTACCAAAATTCAATATCAGGCTACAGTAAAGCTCCACGGGGTCTTTCCGTCCTGTCGCGGGTAACCTGCATCTTCACAGGTACTATAATTTCACCGAGTCTCTCGTTGAGACAGTGCCCAGATCGTTACGCCTTTCGTGCGGGTCGGAACTTACCCGACAAGGAATTTCGCTACCTTAGGACCGTTATAGTTACGGCCGCCGTTTACTGGGGCTTCGATTCAGAGCTTCGCTTGCGCTAACCCCTCCTCTTAACCTTCCAGCACCGGGCAGGCGTCAGCCCCTATACTTCGCCTTGCGGCTTCGCAGAGACCTGTGTTTTTGCTAAACAGTCGCCTGGGCCTATTCACTGCGGCTCATCTAGGCTATTCACCCAAATGAGCACCCCTTCTCCCGAAGTTACGGGGTCATTTTGCCGAGTTCCTTAACGAGAGTTCTCTCGCTCACCTTAGGATTCTCTCCTCGCCTACCTGTGTCGGTTTGCGGTACGGGCACCTTTTATCTCGCTAGAGGCTTTTCTTGGCAGTGTGAAATCAGGAACTTCGGTACTATATTTCCCTCGCTGTCACAGCTCAGCCTTCACGCAAGCGGGATTTGCCTCACTTGCAGCCTTACTGCTTAGACGCGCATATCCAACAGCGCGCTTACCCTATCCTACTGCGTCCCCCCATTGCTCAAACGATAAAGAGGTGGTACAGGAATATCAACCTGTTGTCCATCGCCTACGCCTTTCGGCCTCGGCTTAGGTCCCGACTAACCCTGAGAGGACGAGCCTTCCTCAGGAAACCTTAGGCATTCGGTGGATGGGATTCTCACCCATCTTTCGCTACTCATACCGGCATTCTCACTTCTAAGCGCTCCACCAGTCCTTACGGTCTAGCTTCAACGCCCTTAGAACGCTCTCCTACCACTGACATCAAAGATGTCAATCCACAGCTTCGGTGATACGTTTAGCCCCGGTACATTTTCGGCGCAGAGTCACTCGACCAGTGAGCTATTACGCACTCTTTAAATGGTGGCTGCTTCTAAGCCAACATCCTGGTTGTCTAAGCAACTCCACATCCTTTTCCACTTAACGTATACTTTGGGACCTTAGCTGGTGGTCTGGGCTGTTTCCCTTTTGACTACGGATCTTATCACTCGCAGTCTGACTCCCACGGATAAGTCTTTGGCATTCGGAGTTTGTCTGAATTCGGTAACCCGATGAGGGCCCCTAGTCCAAACAGTGCTCTACCTCCAAGACTCTTACAACGTGAGGCTAGCCCTAAAGCTATTTCGGAGAGAACCAGCTATCTCCAAGTTCGATTGGAATTTCTCCGCTACCCACACCTCATCCCCGCACTTTTCAACGTGCGTGGGTTCGGGCCTCCAGTTGGTGTTACCCAACCTTCACCCTGGACATGGGTAGATCACCTGGTTTCGGGTCTACGACCACATACTCATTCGCCCTATTCAGACTCGCTTTCGCTGCGGCTCCGTCTTCTCAACTTAACCTTGCATGGGATCGTAACTCGCCGGTTCATTCTACAAAAGGCACGCCATCACCCATTAACGGGCTCTGACTACTTGTAGGCACACGGTTTCAGGATCTATTTCACTCCCCTTCCGGGGTGCTTTTCACCTTTCCCTCACGGTACTGGTTCACTATCGGTCACTAGGGAGTATTTAGCCTTGGGAGATGGTCCTCCCAGCTTCCGACGGGATTTCTCGTGTCCCGCCGTACTCAGGATCCACTCAGGAGGGAACGAAGTTTCAACTACAGGGTTTTTACCTTCTCTGACGGGCCTTTCCAGACCACTTCATCTACCCCGTTCCTTTGTAACTCCATGTAGAGTGTCCTACAACCCCAAGAGGCAAGCCTCTTGGTTTGGGCTATGTCCCGTTTCGCTCGCCGCTACTCAGGGAATCGCGTTTGCTTTCTCTTCCTCCGGGTACTTAGATGTTTCAGTTCCCCGGGTCTGCCTTCAACACCCTATGTATTCAGGTAAAGATACTGTTCCATTACGAACAGTGGGTTTCCCCATTCGGAAATCTCCGGATCAAAGCTTACTTACAGCTCCCCGAAGCATATCGGTGTTAGTCCCGTCCTTCATCGGCTCCTAGTGCCAAGGCATCCACCGTGCGCCCTTTCTAACTTAACCGTTTGACAATAAATTGTCGTGGTTGATTCTCTATTAAATAGAGAGAAAAACTAAAATGGCGATCACTCGGTTTTTCTTGGTTCTTCTTACTTACGATTATCTAGTTTTCAAGGAACAAAAAAGCTTTGAGAGAATTGTTTCGAATCCTACCTTACGGTCTGATCCTCACAGTAAAGATTGCTCCCTCAAAACTAAACAAACAAGCGGTCAACTGTACGAATCCTAAGATTCGTATTCATCAGATCCGAAGATCTGAGTTCCGATTGCCAATAGGCAATATCCTTAGAAAGGAGGTGATCCAGCCGCACCTTCCGATACGGCTACCTTGTTACGACTTCACCCCAATCATCTGTCCCACCTTAGGCGGCTGGCTCCATAAAGGTTACCCCACCGACTTCGGGTGTTACAAACTCTCGTGGTGTGACGGGCGGTGTGTACAAGGCCCGGGAACGTATTCACCGCGGCATGCTGATCCGCGATTACTAGCGATTCCGGCTTCATGCAGGCGAGTTGCAGCCTGCAATCCGAACTGAGAATGGTTTTATGGGATTGGCTTCACCTCGCGGCTTCGCTGCCCTTTGTTCCATCCATTGTAGCACGTGTGTAGCCCAGGTCATAAGGGGCATGATGATTTGACGTCATCCCCACCTTCCTCCGGTTTGTCACCGGCAGTCACCTTAGAGTGCCCAACTAAATGCTGGCAACTAAGATCAAGGGTTGCGCTCGTTGCGGGACTTAACCCAACATCTCACGACACGAGCTGACGACAACCATGCACCACCTGTCACTCTGTCCCCCGAAGGGGAACGCCCTATCTCTAGGGTTGTCAGAGGATGTCAAGACCTGGTAAGGTTCTTCGCGTTGCTTCGAATTAAACCACATGCTCCACCGCTTGTGCGGGCCCCCGTCAATTCCTTTGAGTTTCAGCCTTGCGGCCGTACTCCCCAGGCGGAGTGCTTAATGCGTTTGCTGCAGCACTAAAGGGCGGAAACCCTCTAACACTTAGCACTCATCGTTTACGGCGTGGACTACCAGGGTATCTAATCCTGTTCGCTCCCCACGCTTTCGCGCCTCAGCGTCAGTTACAGACCAGAGAGCCGCCTTCGCCACTGGTGTTCCTCCACATCTCTACGCATTTCACCGCTACACGTGGAATTCCGCTCTCCTCTTCTGCACTCAAGTTCCCCAGTTTCCAATGACCCTCCCCGGTTGAGCCGGGGGCTTTCACATCAGACTTAAGGAACCGCCTGCGCGCGCTTTACGCCCAATAATTCCGGACAACGCTTGCCACCTACGTATTACCGCGGCTGCTGGCACGTAGTTAGCCGTGGCTTTCTGGTCAGGTACCGTCAAGGTACCGGCAGTTACTCCGATACTTGTTCTTCCCTGACAACAGAGCTTTACGACCCGAAGGCCTTCATCGCTCACGCGGCGTTGCTCCGTCAGACTTTCGTCCATTGCGGAAGATTCCCTACTGCTGCCTCCCGTAGGAGTCTGGGCCGTGTCTCAGTCCCAGTGTGGCCGATCACCCTCTCAGGTCGGCTACGCATCGTCGCCTTGGTGAGCCGTTACCTCACCAACTAGCTAATGCGCCGCGGGCCCATCTGTAAGTGACAGCCAAAACCGTCTTTCAGCTTTTCCTCATGAGAGGAAAAGGATTATCCGGTATTAGCTCCGGTTTCCCGAAGTTATCCCAGTCTTACAGGCAGGTTGCCCACGTGTTACTCACCCGTCCGCCGCTGATCTTCAAAAGCAAGCTAATGAAGATCCGCTCGACTTGCATGTATTAGGCACGCCGCCAGCGTTCGTCCTGAGCCAGGATCAAACTCTCCAAAAAAGAGTTATGAGTTAGCTCATAATTTAAAACGTTGGCTAGTGATCATCTATATAATAGAAGTCACTATAATATTGTTTGTTGACGCTTGTTTGTTTAGTTTTCAAAGAACAATTTGTTTTTCGTCGCTCCGTTAGAAGCAACTCTTATATATTATCAGGTTCAAAACCCGATGTCAATAAGTTTTTTTGTTTTGTTTGTTGCTGGCTAAGTAGCTCGTAGCAACAGATATAAATATAGCATCTTTATAAACCGATGGCAATAGGTTTTTTCGTTTTTTATTTACAAAATAAAAGAAAGATTATTCATATTAATGTGTTCAAATATGTTCACTTTAATCATCAAGTTTTTGAGCTAATCTATTTCTTACGCCACTGATTGTTTGGCTTCTGCTCTAATGTAATAAATAGATATGTGTTAGTGATCAAAGACTATCTGTATTTTTAAATTGCAGGACAGCCGCCCTCCCCAAAATGACAAAAGGCAAAGCAGCCAGGGCCGCTTTGCCTTTTAAAATCTATTAACGGTGGCGCATTAACGGGAATAACAGTACGTCTCTAATAGAAGGAGAATTAGTCAACAGCATGACCAAACGGTCGATACCAATTCCAAGTCCTCCTGTTGGAGGCATTCCATATTCTAATGCTTCGATGAAATCATCATCCATTTCATGAGCCTCATCGTTACCTTGTTCTTTTTCTTTTAGCTGTGCTTCAAAACGTTCTCTTTGATCAATTGGATCATTCAGCTCAGTAAATGCGTTCGCATGTTCCCTTGCCACGATGAATAATTCAAAGCGGTCAGTGAAACGTGGATCTTCGTCGTTCTTTTTAGCCAAAGGAGAAATTTCTACTGGATGGCCGTAAATGAATGTAGGCTGAATCAGGTGTTCTTCTACTTTTTGCTCGAAGAACTCATTTACAATGTGGCCATATAGCATAAGTTCAGTCACTTCTACTCCGTGTTCTTTCGCTAGTGCGCGAGCTTCTTCTGTGCTCATCTGATTCCAGAAGTCTACTCCCGTATGTTCTTTGATTGCATCGACCATATGAAGTCTCTTCCACTCCGGTTTAAGGTCAATTTCATATTCGCCATATTGGATTGTTGTTGTTCCTAGTACATCCTGTGCGATATGGGCAACCATGTTCTCAGTAAGGGACATGATATCACGCCAGTCAGCGTAAGCTTCATATAGCTCAAGCATCGTGAATTCAGGATTGTGTCTTGTCGAAATCCCTTCATTCCTGAATACTCGGCCGATTTCATAAACCTTTTCAAGGCCGCCCACAATCAGGCGCTTAAGGTGAAGTTCGATTGCGATACGCATGTAAAGCTGCATATCCAGTGCGTTATGGTGAGTGACGAATGGACGTGCAGAAGCTCCGCCGGCAATAGAATGCATTAGAGGCGTTTCAACTTCAAGATAGCCTTGTCCATCTAAATAACGGCGCATTGATTGGATGATGCGGCTGCGGTTGATGAAAGTCGTTTTGCTTTCATTGCTTGTGATCAGGTCAAGGTAGCGCTGACGGTAGCGCTGCTCTACGTCCTTAAGTCCGTGGAATTTTTCTGGAAGCGGACGTAACGCCTTTGACAAGAAGATAAAGTTTGCAGCTTTAATAGAAAGCTCGCCAACCTTTGTTTTGAAAAGAGTTCCCTCCACGCCGACGATATCACCAAGGTCAGCTGTGTCGAAAATCTCGTATTGCTCTTCTCCTACTGCATCCTGGCGAATGTAAATCTGGATTTGGCCAGTAAGGTCCTGTAAATGAGCGAAGCCCGCTTTTCCTTTGCCGCGCTTAGTCATGATCCGTCCAGCTATTTTTACCGAAACATTCTTAGCTTCGATTTCTTCTTTTTCTAATTCCCCAAATTCGCTGATCAGCTGGTCAGTCAGGTGCGAGCGCTCGAAACGTTTACCGAATGGATCCATGCCCTTTTCACGCAATGAATTCATCTTGTCTCTTCTGACTCTGAGCTGGTCATTCAATTCTTCATGACTCATGTCGCTTTCACTCCAATATATAAATAAATTTATTATGTAATCCTAAGTAAGTTTGAATGGATACTTTTATTATTTTACACAAACTATCCGATTCAGACATTAAAAATCTCAAAATCCCTACAGTTTTCCATAGGAATGATAAAAAATGTGCTAAATAGAATAAAAACTGCCAGTCTTATCCACTGGCAGTTGCATTAATAAAGGTATTATAGGAAATGTGGTTTGGAATGTCAATTTTTATCCAACCTGGTGAGCATTTTCCTCGCTAGCAGCTTCTACTTCATCAGCGAAGTTTGTCAGCACGCCAACAAGCTCGTCTCTCGTGCTGCATTCATTGACCTGGTTGCGGACTGTACCGTTGCCGCGAATGCCCTTTAAGTACCAAGCAGCGTGCTTGCGCATTTCACGAACAGCGATATGTTCATTCTTCAACGCAATCAAGCGGTCAAGGTGAAGGATGCTTACATCGATTTTCTCGCGAGCAGTTGGCTCACCCATCAATTCGCCTGTTTCCAGGAATTTAACAGTACGGTAAATCATCCATGGATTTCCGAGTGCCGCGCGGCCGATCATGACGCCGTCTACTCCTGTTTCATCAAGCATTCTTTTCGCATCCTGAGGTGTTTGAACATCACCGTTGCCGATAACAGGAATATTCACTGCCTGCTTTACATCACGAATGATATCCCAGTTTGCATGTCCTTCATACATTTGCACCCTTGTACGTCCGTGAAGAGCTACCGCTTTACCTCCAGCACGTTCAACTGCCTGAGCATTTTGTATAGCAAAAATGTGATCCTCATCCCAGCCCATACGCATCTTAACGGTAACTGGTTTTTCAACAGCATCCACTACAGCAGATACCATTTCATAAATCTTGTTAGGGTCGAGCAGCCATTTAGCGCCTGCGTCACACTTAGTGATTTTCGGAACAGGACAGCCCATGTTGATATCAATGATATCCGCATTTGTATTCTTATCCACGTATTGCGCCGCCTGGACAAGTGTATCCTTCTCACCGCCGAAAATCTGAAGGCTAAGAGGCTTCTCACGCTCATCTATATATAACATATCCAATGTTCTATCATTTTTTGAAACGATTCCTTTATCACTAACCATTTCGGCACATACCAATCCCGCGCCAAATTCTTTGACTGTAAGGCGGAATGCAGAGTTGCAGACGCCAGCCATTGGTGCAAGGACGACCTGGTTCTTCATTTCAATATCACCAATCTTAAGCATGGTACCTCTCCTTAAATCACCTTGAATAATTTATATAAACATTACTGCGGGCTTAATTCATCTAGAGTGACATCAAGGAATTCCGCTATTTTACCGATCAAGCTGTCATCAGGCATCCTGTTGCCTCGTTCGATTTCACCTATGATCGAAACTGATATCCCCAGCTCTTTTGCGAAGCTTTCTTGCGTAAAACCCTTCAGTTTTCGATAAGCGCGAATACGTCTTCCCCATTTTTCTGCTTCCATATTCGTACTCCTTCTTTATCAGGTATACTTTGTAAACAGGTTTCCAGAGGCTTCTCCATTGTGGGAAGCATGATGGTTGGGTTCATTTCTATCAAAGGAAGGATTACAAACGCGCGTTCGTCCATCCGAGGGTGCGGAATTGTAAGCTTCTCTGTTTCAATATTTTCTTGATTATACAGCAAAATGTCAAGGTCCAATGTTCGTGGACCCCAACGGATTTCCCTTTTCCTGCCAAGTTTTTCTTCTATTTTCAAGCATACATCCAGCAGCTCATACGGATGTAAGTTGGTAGAAACTTTGACAGCCATATTTAAAAATTGATCCTGGTCCGTGAAGCCTACCGGATCTGTTTCATATATGGAAGAAGTATTTACCACAGAGATTTCTTCGTGGCCTTCAAGGAGGAGAATAGCTTTTTTCAAATATTCATACCGGTCACCCATATTGGACCCCAATGCTATATACGCCTGATTTTCCACTCTTATCTGCTCCTTGTGATTTCAACTGCAACTGATTTATAATGGCCAGGAATTGGCGGATCCGGTTTGATTACCTTAACATGGCAAGCTTCAACGGCCGAAAAGCGATCAAGAATCGCACTGGCGATTTTTTCAGCAACTGCTTCGACTAATTTATATGGTTCACCTTCAACAATACCCTTGCATACCTGATAGAGCTCGCCATAATTGACAGAATCCTCAAGATTATCACTCTCCCCGGCTTTCGACAGGTCCATCTCCACTGATAAATCAACGCCAAAACGCTGGCCCAGTTTTGTTTCCTCTGGAAAAACACCATGGTAGCCGTAAAACTCCATTTGGTTTACATGAATCTTATCCATTGAAATCACCCTTCCCCATTAGAGCATCCATCATTTTGGCCGTGCGGGACATTTCCTTCACATCGTGAATCCTTATGATCTGGCAGCCCTGCTGGATTCCGAAGCAAACCGTTGCTCCTGTACCTTCCATTCTTTCTGAAACGGGAAGATCGAGCACTCCGCCGATCATCGATTTTTTTGAAGTTCCGAGCAGCACAGGATAACCGAGTGAAACGAGCGTATCAAGATGGCGCATCATTTCAAGGTTTTCTGCCAGGTCCTTCGCAAATCCGATTCCGGGATCCAGGATGATTTGTTCATCCTTCACACCGGCTTTTTTGGCAATCGTGATGCTTTCGTATAAGTCATTCAAAACATCTCTGATAAAATACGAATAATCCCGGTCGTTCCTGTTATGCATCAAAATGATTGGCACGCCAGTTTCAGCAGCTACATCGGCTATTTCCGGGTCAGCCTTCGCTCCCCAAATATCATTGATGATGACTGCTCCAGCATCAACTGCTTTTTTAGCAACTTCTGATTTATACGTATCTATTGATATAGGGATGTGAAGTTCCTGTGTGATCGCCTCAATCGCAGGCACTACTCTCGATATCTCCTCCGCATCTGAAATACGTTCATATCCGGGCCTTGTTGATTCCCCGCCGATATCTAAAAGATCCGCTCCATCCTCTATCATCTGCCTTGCGTGCTGTACGGCATTTTCTATGTGGTTATACTTGCCGCCGTCTGAAAAAGAATCCGGAGTCACGTTCAGGATTCCCATGATTAACGTCTTATTGGCATAATCCAGAGCATACCGTCCTGCTTTTATCAAGGTTGATTGTTCTTTAGTCATTCGCGGGCCCTCCCAACTGTGTTCTGCTCCAAAGCGTTTCGCGATGAGCTTCATAGTATTTATATAGGATTTTCACAATGTTCCCTTCTCTTCCCGGATAATCCGTTCCGAAAAAACGGGTAACAGGGACGATTTCCTGGATTGAATTTGTTAAAAACATTTCCTCGGCGTTTTCTGCTTCTTCCTGTTTGTAAAAGCCTTCACGAACAGTGAGACCCGCCTCACGGGCCAGCGCAATGACGAACCTGCGGGTGATTCCGTTTAAAATGCCTGTCTCAATGGCCGGAGTGAACAGGATGCCATCGTTGTACCAAAATACATTCGAAACAATCCCCTCTGACAAAAAGCCATCTTGCGTCAGAAAAATACCTTCCATATCAGGGGCGCTGCCAATTTCCCGCTTTGCGAGCACATTGTTCAGATAATGATGGGATTTAAGTCTCTCCCCGCCCTCGGGGGTGTTCCGTTTTATTTCTAAAATCACTGCCTTTTTCTCTGTCATCCCATTTAGAGGAGGAAGAGGTTTTGAAAACATAAGGATATTTGGCTCAGAATAGCTCTCCGTCTGCAAGCCGATTTCCCCATTGCCTGCGGATACATTAAAACGGATGTAAGCGTGGGTGTAACCATTTTTGGCTAAAAGCTCATTTATGATCTTAATAACTTCCTTACGGTTAAAAGCTGCATCGATATTAAGCATCTTCATGCCTGCATTCAGCCGCTTCAGATGGTCATCCAGTAAAAACGGATGGCCATTGTAGATGCGAAAGGTTTCAAAGACTCCAAGGCCGTATAAAAATCCATGATCAAAAGGAGAAATCACGACTTCTTCCTTTTTGGCATATTGCCCATTGATATAGACATACATTACAATTTGACTTCCATTTGCGCTGATTTGTAAATCGAGATGAAATTCCTGAGCAGCTGCTTTCCTGATGTAGTCAAAATGGACTCAGGATGGAACTGGACTCCCTCAACCGGAAGTGTTTTATGGCGGATGGCCATGATTTCGCCTTCCTCTGTCCATGCCGATACTTCAAGGCAATCAGGAAGGCTGTCTTTTTTTACAATCAGTGAATGGTACCTTGCTGCAGGGAAAGGGTTTTCCAGTCCAGCAAAAATCGTCTTGCCATCATGATGAACCATGGAAGTTTTCCCATGCATAAGCCTTTCCGCACGGACAACATCTCCGCCAAATACCTGAGCAATCGATTGATGGCCTAGGCATACACCGAAAATCGGCGTCTTCCCAGCAAAATTTTCAATCGCTTCAAGGCTGATGCCCGCCTCATTAGGGCTGCACGGCCCCGGTGAGATCATCAGAAACTGAGGATTCAATTCCTCAATTCCTTTAATCGAAGTCTGGTCATTGCGGATGACCTTAAGCTCCTCACCCATCTCACCTAAATACTGAACAAGATTGTATGTGAACGAATCATAATTATCGATCATTAAAATCATGCTTCACCCTCCGCGAGCTCTTTCGCCTTCCAAAGCGCGATGGCTTTCTTTAAGGATTCCTTATACTCATTTGCTGGGATGGAGTCAATTACGACACCAGCCCCCGCCTGGACATGGGCCTTTCCATCCTTGACAAGCATCGTCCTGATGATGATGTTCAATTCCATATTGCCGTTAAAACCGACCCAGCCAAGCGATCCCGTATATGGTCCGCGTCTAACCGGCTCAAGTTCCTCAATGATTTCCATCGTCCGCACCTTTGGAGCTCCGGTAATTGTCCCGCCTGGGAATACCGCATTGACGACGCCAAACCAGTCTTCCCCTTCAGCAAGTTCTCCTCTCACATTCGAAACGATGTGCATGACATGGGAGTACTTTTCAATCGCCATGAATTCATTGACTTCAACGGTCCCATACTTGCATACCCTGCCAAGATCATTCCGCTCAAGGTCCACAAGCATGACATGTTCGGCGCGCTCTTTTTCATGGTTGATCAATTCATTGGCAAGCAGAAGATCCTCTTCATCCGTCCTGCCTCTTGATCTTGTACCAGCGATCGGTCTTGTGCTGACTTCTGACCCTTTTATTTTTGCTAAAAGTTCAGGCGAACCGCTTACGAGCTGAAAATCTGGCGTATGAAGATAGCCCATATACGGCGAAGGATTCAGGATGCGCAGCTGCCTGTAAACCTCCATCGCTTCCATTTCAATCGGCTTTGATTGCCTTACTGACAGATTCACCTGGAAGACATCCCCCTGAGAGATATACTGCTGGACCCTCTCAACCGCCTCTATGAATTCAGCCTCATCCATCGAAACTTCCAAGTTGCCGTTAACAGGCTTATATACCGTTTCTGCTAGTGCAGGGCATTCTGCTTCCCATCTCTGCTTCCATTCAGATAGCTTGTCCTCTGCCTGTTCCTCCAAACCTGCATCAGCAAGCGCCATCAGCCACAGCTGCTCAGTCTGATGATCAAACACGAACCACTCATGGAAAAGTTGAAAATACACTTCAGGAATCCCAGAATCGTCCTTGGCCAATGACGGTAATTTTTCAATATAACGGGCATAGTCATAGCTAAGGTAGCCAATCGCTCCACCCTGAAAATCCGGAAGTCCATCTATTTTCGGAACCTGATATTCTTCCATTTGACTCTTCATTAATTCAAGAGGATTTCCCTCAAACTCAACTGAAGCTCCATCCTTTGTGACCGTCAATCTATTATTTTTTCCCGAAAAAATAATCTTCGGATCGAAGGCAGAGATGCTATAACGGCCGCCCCTTCCACTTTCCAGGATAATATGCTCTTTGTATTGCTTTGCAATATAATCATATTGATGAAAAAAACGTGAAGCTGAATACGGAATTGTTAATGATCGAATGCTATAGCGCGGCAAGCTCTTCACTCCTACTTTTTTCTCTTTTTCCATCATACATGATGGAGAGCCCGCTTTCATTTTTTAATGATAAAAATTGAAGGGATTTTTAGACGAAATCGCATAATTAAATGGAGTCAATCTACATTAAATAACAATTTACTTTTACTTATAGCTTTGCCCATCATTCCATAAAAAAGAGACAAGCTTTTATGCCTGCCTCTTTTAAAAAAATTTATTCTTCGAATTGATAAAGCGGTGTGCTCAGGTAGCGCTCTCCATTACTTGGGATGATTGCGAGTACTTTCTTTCCCTTGCCAAGCTTTTTCGCCGTTTCTAAAGCTGCATAGATGGCTGCTCCAGAGGATATTCCGCCAAGGACGCCTTCTTCCTTTGCCGCACGGCGGGCGTATTCAAATGCCTGCTCATTCTCTACCTTAATGATTTCATCGTAAACAGTTGTGTCAAGGACACCTGGAATGAAGCCTGCACCGATTCCTTGAATTTTATGAGGTCCAGGTTTTCCACCTGATAAAACCGGTGAGTCAGCAGGCTCAACCGCGATGATTTTAATGTCCTTGTATTTTTCACGAAGAACTTTTCCTGCACCGGTAATCGTTCCGCCTGTTCCAATTCCTGATATGAAGGCATCGAGCTGGTCACCCATCTGCTCCGCAATCTCAGGGCCGGTTGTTCTTTCATGAATGGAAGGATTTGCAGCATTTTCAAATTGCTGCGGAACGTAATAGCCATGTTCTTTAGACAATTCCTCTGCTTTTCGGATCGCACCGCCCATACCTTCTGGACCAGGAGTCAATACAAGTTCGGCTCCATACGCGCGAAGCAAATTCCTGCGTTCCATGCTCATCGTTTCCGGCATGACAAGAATCGCTTTATAACCTTTCGCTGCAGCCACCATCGCCAGGCCGATTCCTGTATTTCCGCTAGTAGGTTCGATGATTGTATCCCCCTGCTTCAGCAAGCCTTTCGCTTCAGCATCTTCAATCATCGCAAGAGCGATACGGTCTTTTACACTGCTTCCAGGATTCATATATTCTAACTTCAAGTAAACATCGGCGCTTTGTTCATCAACAAGTCTGTTTAATTTCACAATTGGTGTCTGGCCGACAAGCTCTGTTATTGAATTTGCAATGCGTACCATTTTACCCACCCCTATTTTTTACTTTATTCCGACTATTTTAATTGGTTTTATTAAAATTTACCAACTCTTTAGGCCTATGTCAAACAGTTTGCTTCGACAAAAAACAAAATCAGTCTTCTGCCCATCCTTTTTAAACTATCCTATTTCAAATTGCTCTAAACCATTCCTAAAGAAATGCGCTGGAGCTGGACATTTCCCGAAGTGAATTTTTGTATTTGCTTATCTTAAAAGAAAAGCACCGGTCTATAAAACCAGTGCCCATCATCTTATTGCTTCTCACTGTCACCATAAAACCAGCTGACTTCCGCTTCATTCCAAAAAGCCCTTGCCGAAACAGGGATATCCATTTGTTCAAGTGCCATCTGCCTGCGGATTTGATTCTTCACTTCCTTGAAGTCGTATTTTTTCCCTTCAAGCTTCTCGTGAAGATAAACAATTGCGTAGCCGTTTTCAAGCTTCACAGGGCCTGTCCACTTTTTCGGTTTCAGCGTTTTGGCTGCTTCAACGACTTGAGGATCAACTCGTTCATCCTCTTCATTGATAAACCCGATATCGCCGCCCTGGTTTGCAGAAAACTCATCAACGGACCGCTCCATTGCAAGCACATCAAAACTGGAGCCATCCTTTAATTCCTTCACAGCCGCATCTGCTTCTTTTTTCGTTTCGACTACGATTTGTGAAACATGGTAGGATGCAGGAAGATCAAACAGGCTTTTATTTTGTTCATAGAATGCCTTCATATCTTCTTCGGATACTTTTACATCCTTTGTTAAAAGCTCTTCCAGCAAGAGGCTGTATTTAATTTGCTGTTTCCATTTCTCTTCGCTCTTTGGTTCATTTTCTGCTGAAGAGTACATCGCTTTGTATATATTCAGTTCCCGCTCGATGGCCTTGTCAGAGACCTTAATCTTGTAATCATCAGCCATTTGCAGGACGACTTCCTGATCCACAAGATCCCTTAGCGTTTCTTCCCCATATCTTTCTTCTAGTTCAGTAAGCCATTCTTGCCGGGAAATCGTTTTATTGCCAATCTCCGCAACCGTCTCTTTATTCCCTTCCAGGAAGGCAGGCTTGAACAGCAGCAGCACGAGAGTAATAACGTTCAACATGGCTAACCCGGCAATGATATACCAAAGCTGCTTTTTCTCCAATTCTCTTCCCCCAGAACTTGCTTATTTTGCTTCTTTCTCCATCTCTTCCAACTCTTCTTTTGTATATAAGTATTTTTCATTACAGAAATGGCAGTGCGCTTCCGCCTGTCCGTCTGTTTCGATCATGTCCCTGAGTTCTTCAGATCCGAGACTGATCAACGCATTATGGAAACGCTCTTTAGAACAGTTGCACTCAAATGACACCGGAGATGTTTCAAGCACCTTAACATTTTCTTTTCCTAATAGTTCCTCTAGCAATTCTTCAGGAGATAATCCCTTATCAATCAATTTAGAAACTGGAGGAATTTCCTTTAATCTGTTTTCGATATACGTAATGGTCTCATCACTTGTACCAGGCATCAATTGAATGATAAACCCGCCAGCCGCTTTAATAGAGTTATCAGGATTGACTAGAACTCCGACGCCAACGGAAGAAGGTACTTGTTCGGATGTCACGAAATAATAAGTGAAATCCTCTCCTAACTCACCGGAAACCAAAGGCACCTGACCAGTAAAATAGTCACGCATTCCAATATCTTTTACAACCGAGAGGGTCCCGTCAGTGCCGACACCTCTTCTTACATCAAGCTTTCCATGCTCATTCAAATCAAAGTGGACATGTGGATTTGTTACATACCCTCTAACTTCCCCGCGTGCATTACTATCAACAAGGATCGGTCCCAGAGGTCCTCCACCAGCAATCTTAATGGTTAATTTATCATCACCCTTGAGCATTGCACCCATCATGAGACCTGCAGTCATCGTACGTCCAAGCGCCGCTGAGGCAACTGGCCATGTATAATGGCGGCGCTGTGCCTCCCCAACTGTCTCCGTGCTTTTCACTGCATATGCTCTAATTTGCCCGTCAAAGGCAAGAGCCTTTACTAAATAATCGTTCATTTTTCTACCCCCTTCATGCTGTATACTCATTTAAATGGTTTTTGGGTTTTCCATATTGCGTTTATAAATTAGCTGCAGTCCCTTTAATGTTAAAAATGGATCCACAATTTCAATTACATTTGATTCCTGGGCAATCAGGTTCGCCAGGCCGCCCGTAGCGACTACTTTAGGAGGGACTGCACTTTTGTCTTTCATCCGTTTAACTATTCCCTCTACCTGACCAACATATCCATAGAGAATCCCTGCTTGCATCGCTGAAACAGTGTTTTTGCCGATGACATCGTCAGGCCTGCTGATTTCAATTCGCGGCAGCTTTGCGGCTCTCGAATATAGTGCCTCTGTAGAAATGCCGATTCCAGGAGCAATCGCACCGCCCATATATTGATTATGTTCATTGATGTAACAGTAAGTTGTCGCTGTGCCGAAATCAACAATAATCAGCGGACTTCCATATTCATGGATGGCGGCAACAGCATTGACAATCCGGTCAGCTCCCACTTCACGCGGGTTTTCATATTTTATGTCGAGACCCGTTTTTATGCCAGGGCCGACAACCAAAGGCTTTATATGGAAGTACTTTTGGCACATTCTCTCAAGTGAGAACATGATTGGCGGAACAACTGAAGAAATGATAATCCCATCTATATCTGAAAAAGAAAGCTGAACATGGTCGAAAAGATTTTTGACGATCATGCCAAATTCATCTTCTGTTCTGTGGCGGTTCGTTTCTATTCTCCAATGGTGTTTTAACTCTTCCTGATCATATACACCTAACACGATATTTGTATTTCCGACATCAAAAACAAAAATCAAGCTATTCACCAACTTATTAATAGTTTATCTGAATCCATACTGAAAATATCATAACATAATCAACAAAAAACAACTAAATAAAGTAAACTGACATTGTTTTTGGGCCCTGTTAACCTGAACTGTTGATTTCCGCTCCAAACAACAGGTTTAAAAATAATGTTTAGCCTTTACATATCTTGATTTATTAAAAGGCTCTGTAAAACTAGGCTGTTGATTTTCGTTCCAGGCGCTTCGCTTTCCGCGGGGCTGGCGCTGAGCCTCCTCGTCGCTTCGCTCCTGCGGGGTCTCACCTGACCAGCTGCGCCCGCTGGACACTGAAAAGCTTCCTCGAATCTGCCCACGCACGATGGAAATGCGTTAGCATTTTCGGAGGAGTCTACGCGCCTTCCACTACAATCAACAGAGTTTAACAATTAACATTTAGCTATAACAGAGCCTATTAAAAAATTATCAGTTATGTTTGAAGTATTACTTAAACTTCTGCATTTCATAATTGTTCAATTCTTTACTCCATAAAAAAACAGGCATTCCGTAAAGAGCGCCTGTTTCAGGAAATCTATTCTTTTCGTTCTTCGTCGATTGCCTTTGGATCTTCCAGGACTGAGTCAATGTTCTTGTCAGTCTCTTCGATTGCTGGCATTTCCTCTTTTTTCGTGTTGATTGTCACCTTCATATCATCCTTCGCAATGCTGACATTGCGGTCAGGGAGACGTCCGTGGTCAACCAAGTTCTTGATTTGATCAGCATCGAGAGTTTCAATCTCTAGCAAAGTATTCGCAATCAAATCCAGTTTGTCGCGATGCTCTGTAAGAAGGTCTTTCGCTCTTTGATAACATCCTTTAATGATGCTCTGAATTTCAAGATCGATTTCGTATGCAATCGCATCAGAATAGTTTTGCTCATTATTCAAGTCACGGCCAAGGAAAACCTGACCCTGTGCCTGGCCAAACTGTAATGGTCCAAGCTTGTCGCTCATACCGAATTCAGTCACCATTTTCCGTGCGATGCCAGTAGCACGCTGGAAGTCATTGTGTGCACCAGTGCTGACTTCGCCAAAGACGATTTCTTCAGCAACCCGGCCGCCAAGTAATCCTGTGATTTTATCAAGAAGCTCTGGCTTTGTCATAAAGTAACGGTCTTCCTTAGGGAGCATGACAGCGTAGCCGCCCGCCTGTCCTCGAGGAACAATCGTTACCTTGTGTACCATTTCAGCTTCATCAAGGACAACCCCAATCACTGTATGGCCCGCTTCATGGAAAGCAACAATATTTCTTTCTTTTTTGGAAATGACACGGCTCTTCTTTGCAGGACCGGCAATGACACGGTCTGTCGCTTCGTCAAGATCGAGCATGTCAATTTTCTTTTTGTTTCTGCGGGCTGCAACAAGTGCAGCTTCATTTAATAAATTTTCAAGGTCCGCTCCAGAGAAACCAGGAGTTCTTGCAGCAATACTCTTAAGGTTTACTGACTCATCAAGCGGCTTGTTTCTTGCATGTACCTTCAGGACAGCTTCACGGCCGGTTACATCCGGACGGTCAACTGTAATCTGGCGGTCAAAACGTCCTGGACGCAGTAATGCCGGATCCAGAATGTCAGGGCGGTTAGTAGCGGCGACAATGATGATTCCTTCATTTGCACCGAAACCGTCCATTTCTACAAGAAGCTGGTTGAGCGTCTGTTCACGCTCATCGTGCCCTCCGCCAAGACCAGCGCCACGCTGGCGGCCTACAGCATCGATTTCATCTATGAATATGATACATGGAGCATTCTTTTTAGCTGTTTCAAATAGATCACGGACACGCGATGCACCGACACCGACAAACATTTCAACAAAGTCGGAACCACTGATGGAGAAGAATGGTACTCCCGCTTCCCCTGCAACAGCACGTGCAAGCAATGTTTTACCTGTACCCGGAGGTCCGACCAAAAGAACACCTTTTGGTATGCGCGCTCCAAGTTCAGCGAACTTACGAGGGTCTTTCAGGAACTCAACAACCTCGACCAGTTCTTGCTTTTCTTCATCTGCACCCGCAACATCTTTAAAGCGGACTTTCTTCTTCTCTTCATTGTAAAGCTTGGCTTTGCTTTTTCCGAAATTCATCACTCGGCTGCCGCCGCCCTGCGCCTGGTTCAATAAGAAGAAGAACAGGATAAAAATAATGATGAAAGGAATAATCGATGTAAAGAATGTTACCCATCCACTTGTTTCCTTGGCCGGCTTGATTTCCACATCAGCGTTAGCAGCTGCTTGCTCAATTCGGTTTAATGTTTCTGGATTGTTCCATACATACGTGATGAAGCCTTGACCTTCTTTTTGACCCTTAAGCTGGCCTCTTACCTCATACACACCGCGTTCAGGCTGCAATGATAACTTCCCATCGACATTACCTGCTTCCAACTGCTGTATGAATTTATCGTAAGTGATTTGTTCAGTTGGTTCGTTGTTTCCATTAAAGAAACTTACTACCCCAATAATGACTAAAAATATCAATAAATAAAAGATGGTATTACGGAAGATCCGATTCATCCCTTACCTCCTCCCACGGTAGACAAACTATATTAAATAGTATCATAGTAAATATTGCTAATACAAGAAATTGACATTCAGAATATTTAGTTGTTTTGAAAACGTCTATTTCTCAGCAAGCCTTGTAACCGTTTATTTTGTATAGACTTCCGGCTTCAATACTCCGATGTATGGCAGGTTGCGGTATTTTTCAGCATAATCAAGGCCATATCCGACTACGAACTCATCAGGGACGATGAATCCAACATAATCTGCCTGAATATCCGCTTTTCTTCCTGTTGGTTTATCCAATAGAGTGACGATCTTGATGGTCTTCGCCTTACGGTATCGGAAAAGTTCAACCAGGTAACTTAGCGTCAAGCCACTGTCGATGATGTCTTCGATGATCAGGATGTCTCTTCCTTCAACTGATGTATCCAAATCCTTCAGGATCTTTACCTCACCAGATGATACAGTTGAGTTGCCGTAGCTAGATACATCCATGAAATCCATTTCAAGATATGCATCGATTCGCTTCAGCAAATCCCCCATAAAAGGCATTGCCCCTTTAAGGACGCCGATTGCCAGCGGAAAGCGGTCTTTGTATTCCTCAGTTAACTGAGCCGCCAGCTTTTTCGTTTGTTCCTGAAGTTCTTCTTCTGTAAAAAGTACTTTTTCAATATCATTTTTCATGATTATTGTGCCCCCTGGAAGATATCATTGCTTTATATAAGTTAATAGTAATAACGTGTTTCCTTTTTCACATGCTTCGTGGCTGGATTTTTTCAGGCCCGGAAGCCAAAGAATCCTGCCTTCGCGATCTGTCACAATCGGCCACTCATCTCTTTGAGCCAAAGGAATTTTCAAATCGATAAAAATATCCTTAACCTTCTTTGAACCCGCCATCCCTTTCAATGTCATCCGGTCGCCATTCTGCCTGTTTCGAATGATCAGCGGAATGCCTGATTGCTCCATGTCAATGATAAAACGATTCATGGAAGCATCTACACCCGAAACATCATTGAGCAATTGAGCCTCAATCACATCACCGTTCGGCAATATCACGTTATCTGTTCCAAATAGTTCGAAACAATAATTATGCCTTTCAGGTGGATTCAATTGAAAGTGGCAATTTCCATACGATCGTATGATTCTTAAACCGCTGGGGAAATCAAGAGTTCCTGATGGATGGGGATTGCGAATTATTGAAAAAATCTTTTCAATATGTATAGCGGAAAGAGAAGCAGGTCGATCTTTGTAGAGATAATTTAATATTAGTTTAATCCCTCTTCTTTGTAAAGGCATTGGCATTCGCTCAAATGAACTAATATCAATTGTTATTCCACTGTCCTCTTTCTTCATTACTTTATTCAATTTTTCCTTTGTTAATTCAACAAGATATTCTTCATCCATCTGCAATTCTTCACTAAAACGCTGAAAGTGCTCATGTACAGCCGGATTCTCTTCCTTTAAAAATGGCAAAACACTTTTTCTGAAGCGGTTCCTGCTGTAGTATTCCTTTGCGTTGCTTGGATCTATTCTCGGTTCAAGATGATTCATCCTGCAATACTCTTCAAGCTCCTCTTTCGTTAAACAGAGAAAAGGACGGAAAATCTGCCTTTTGCCAAATCCACGCGAAAAAGGTATTCCGGCCCGGGCTTTTCCGGAACTGCCTCGTGTCAGTCTCATCAACACTGTTTCAACCTGGTCATCGCCATGGTGTCCCAATGCAAGATATTGCAGATGATGCTTTTCCATCACTTCCTCGAAAAATTGGTAGCGGCATTCGCGTGCTGCCTGTTGGGAGCTCATTCCTGTCTTCTGGATATACGCAGGAACATCCACCCTTTTCATTTCGAAGGAAATTCCATGTTCCTCACAAAAGTCCTTTACAAACAGGGCATCCTGATAGGATTCTTCCCCTCGGAACATATGGTCTACATGGACCGCAACGATTTCCAAAGACCATTTCACGCGCTGCGTCCACAAGTAATGAAGCAGGGCGAGTGAGTCAGGTCCACCGGAAATCCCTACAGCAATCGCTTTATTATGCAGCTGAAAACAATGCCTTTCCAGAAAAGCATTAACCTTCGATTCAATCATCTCAGTACTTCCTTACAGGTATCGCCGGTTTAAGTCTATACCCATGCCGGCAACCCATTAATCTTCTAATTGACTTTTTCAGCTTAACACTTTTACACCTTTATTATCAAAAACTAAAGCGCATAAGAACGGAAACTATTCCTTATCTACGTACAGAACGGTGAAAGGTTTCAAAAAATCTATGTAATCTGGCTATAAATATAAATAAAATACAGGACCGATATAATGATGATAATTGTCAGTGTTTCTAACGCTGAAGATTTCTTCTTTTTCTTGTTATAGCCTTTGCGTGTTTGCTGAAGTGCTGTTGCGTTCACAGGAGGAATATTCGTGTTCGTATGATGACTTTTCTTTGTACTTGTTTTTGTTTGTGGACCCTGGTTTGCTGTAGATGTCTTTTGCTGATATCGACTGCTTCTGGAATCCGCTTTCGGCTGCCTGAGTTGTAAGATTTCTTCCCTCATCTGCCGTGCTGATTGGTATTTGCCAGTCAATGCGTTGGCTATTACATTTTCATACCTCTTCAGCTCAGGGCTTTGCTTTACCTTGCCCATGATTTCGTTCAGTCCGCCGGTTGTTTTGGTAAACCTTTTTGGGTAGGCTGTATTGACCATAATCATCCCCACGGCGAAAAGGTCATAGCACGGATCTGCTTTCCGGCTTCCTAACCCCCAATACCCCCTATCAAAGAATTCGGTGAACTCTTTGATAGACCGCCCTTGCAAAGTCGTTCCTCCCACATCGATACAGCGAATTCTCGCTGGCGGTCCTGTAACTATTAAATTGTCTGGCTTCAAGTCTCCAAACACCCAGCCGTTTTCATGCAAAACCTGCAGGTCCGCCAATAGCTGCAGGATCATGACTTCTTTCCAGTCAGATCCCTTCTGCTGCAGGAACGCAAGGAAATCTGGCCCCTTGATAAACTCCATTACATAGAAGCTGACGAACTTCCCCGGCCGCTCCCAATCATCTACATCCAGCAAAGAAGGTCCGAGGGCAGATCCCTGGACCTTGGCAAAAGATTTTAACACATTGACCTCTGATGTGATCGACATGCCGTTGTCACTCATTTTAAGTGCGACTTGTGTATTGTTGTGCCTTGCTAGATAGACGATCCCATTTGCTCCAAAACCAAGTTCCTTAATAATCGTATATCGATTGTGATGCCATTTCCCCTGGATGATCGTTCCGGGAATGACTTTACACAGATTCTTCAAAGAAGGATTCATCATCACGGGACAGAAGGCTCCTTAAAGATCTTTTTTTATTAAAATAAGAAAGTGCTTCATTTAGCGCTGGTCCTGTTGGTGTAATTCCTCCAGTGGTCAGTTTGGCAAATATGCTGGTAAGGGATTCGAGCTTTGGAGTCCAATCCAGCAATTTTTCGACATCATTTCTTTTCCCGGGAAATACAAAAACTGAGAAACGATTGTCTCCCGAACGTGCATTAAGGCTTAAACTCAGGTCCAGCAAGGCTTCTTTTACTGTCGGCAGCTTATGCTTCATGCTCGCACTCGTATCGACAAGAATCAACACTTCGAGTTCGACAGTCTCTCCTAATTCATCCACAACCTCCATGACTTCACCGCGCTTTTCAGGCGGAAGATCTTCGACCGTTCTTCCTCCGCCCAATATTTGCTGAAGTTCCTTGTTTACAACTCCCTGGAGAGTCTGGGTCATCGCTTTCCTTGTTACCATCTGTACCGTCTGCGAAAGCTGCTGTGAGTAAACGATTTGGCTTACACCACCGCCGGAGAGGGCGATCCCTTCTATTTCTTTCATGCCCTGGTCATCTATCACATCCTGCTCCATAACACCAATCACATTAACGGTAATCCCCTGTTCCTTTGCCAGAGCAGACATCGCGATTGGATCTTCCCCCTGGTTTGAACAGCCATCAGTTATAAGCAATATTTGCCTGATTGTACCTGTCTTCATGATAATCTCCTCTCATAGATAAATTTGTTACCATTGTCGACGAGGCGAGAAGGAAATATACATAAAAGACCAGGTTAATGCTCAAAATAGCAGTTATGCTCTTTTTTGATAATTCGACACGGGTATCGAGGCCCATTTAGGAATATTGTGATCGATTTTCGCTACAACTACCGTCATGTCGTCCTCAATCGAACCTCCGCGGGATCGGATCACTTCTTCCATGATCAAATCAGCAATCGCCTGAGGGTCATCAGTCTGGAGTTCATTGATTTTCCGTTTCATCCACAAATCATAATTCTCGACATGCTTCGGCCCTTCAAAGACGCCATCGCTCATCATGATCAGCAAATCCCCGGCCTTTAGCTGCTCACCGACTACGTCCACTTCAAACTCCTGCAGGATGCCCATCGGAAGATTGCTGGCCTGGACTTTCATAATTTTACCGCCCCGCTTGATGAAGCTTGGTGTCGAACCTATCTTCAGGAACCGCGCTGATGCATTTTGCAGATCGACCATCACAAGGTCAAGAGTTGAAAAGATTTCATCTGTCGTCCTGAGCGATAAAATCGAATTTACCGATTTTATCGCTACCTTCTCCTCAATACCAGACTGCAGGATTTGCTGCAATAATAGCAATGTATCCCTGCTCTCTGAATGCGCTCTTTCTCCATTGCCCATTCCATCACTGATCGCGATGGCATATTTTCCGCCGCTAAGCTCGATCGTCGAATAGCTGTCACCAGATACAAGGTCGCCATCCTTTGCCGCATGTGCCACTCCTGTTAAAACAGTAAAAGCTTTAGCAGAGCGGAATGTCACATGACAAAAGCCGTTTGGAAAAGTCGAGCACTCTTCTGAATTAACTACGATATTTTCTTTAAGGATATCTGACAGCATAGGCGCAATCAGTTTTTCGCACTCGCCGTGCCCCTGGCAATACGGGATCGTCATGTCGATATCGACATTCCCCTGTTCAAGGCTGTAAATTTCAACATGCTCAATATGGATGCCAAATTCCTGAAGCGCTTCAAGGATCTGTTCCTCCTGTTTGGAGTGGTTTTCGCGCTCACGCTGGATTTCCTTCGCGAAATCCCCCATTACCTCGGATACTCCTAACAATTGATCCGCCACCAGTCTCCTGCTTTCCTGTACCTGTTTCTTAAGCTTCCTGTTTGCCTGATAATAGGTCAGCTGCTGCTGCATGATTTCCATTACCTTTTTTGAACGCGTACAATGCTTGTCCCATTCACGGGAAAGTTTTTGTGGGACGACGCCTGAATTTTGGTCCATCTCCTGCATAATTTCGCTCATATAGTCATAGGTTGTATTAAAGTTCCTTGTCCAGCAATGGTCTTTCTTAAAGCAGGTCTGGCATGTTTTTTCCGTTACATTGCTTAAGAAATAATCCATATCGCGGTCTGTCTCGGTCGTTTCATCCTGTACCTGCAAGTTTGAGAAGCTTTTAGAAAGTGCTTCAAATACATTCGAAAACTGGACTACCCGCTGTGCTGTTACATCTCTCATCTTTCTCATGTATTGCTGCTGCTCTGCTGAATACTCGGGCGTGCCAGGGATGTATTTTGCTATTCTGGAAGTAAGAGATTGGGGAGTCAGTAAAAACAAGAGGACAGCCGAAGCCGATTCCATCACTGTTTTGCTAAGTGCACCGCCACCTTCGCCATACATGCCAATCAGCATTGTTGCAATGAATAATCCCAATGCTACACCAGGCTTTTTCCCTTCTTTTAAAAGACCGCCTAATAATCCTGAGAATGCAAGCAGGCTCATATGGTAAAAGCTCGAAACGTTCGCAAGGCTGAAAATCAATCCGGTCACGACGCCCACCGTTGATCCAACCGTTGCCCCGGCAACAAAGGAAAAGATCAGGACTAAATAGCGAGACATAACGTGTTCTACTGACATATCATAAACTGTCCAGCCAATTGTTCCTGTCATGACGGAGGCCAGCATAATGATCAAACAAACAATTTCTTCTGTTTTTAGGGATTGTTTCCGTTTGCTGATTGTCATTAATGGAATGCTTTGCAGAAAGATGAAGGTTAATACAAGGCTCAAGCCGGCTTCGACACCAGCCATCATTCCTTCATAAATAGTAATATGACCGGATAAAATAAGAGCTTTTAACATTTTGCCTATCAAAATAGTAGAAAATATATAAAAAGGCAAAACCTTCAGGTCATTATGGATCCATTTTTTCGTCAATCGGTAGATCAGCAAAAATAAGAATACCGAACTAAAGGTAAAAACCGCAGCACCGAGTGATAAAGTCGCCGCACCAGCCACCAGACCAAACAACGCGATTGGCGCACGATCTTTCCGGATCAAATAAACGGCAGCAAAAAATGGAAGGCTAAAAGGGGTCAACTGTGCAAGTATCAAGGCCCTGCCAAGCAAAAATCCAATAAACAGAAATATATACCCTTTTTTCAGAAAAAGGTTTTCGATTTTGGATTGCAGCTTCGCCATGCCTTTCGCAAACCTGAATCGTGATTCCTCGAGATGAACTTCACTGATCGGTTCCATCATGTTCCTTTCTACCTTTTGCATTAAATACACTCCCCGTTTTTTTATCGTTGCAAATTATTATAAAAGGGAGCCATACAGAAGTTTGTCAAAAACAAGGACAAGCATAAAAGTTTCGTTCGACTCATTTCCCCGTAAACAATGCTTTTCCTCGAATAAACTCGTTATTCTCCTGCCTACGGCCTAATATAACCACACCCATAAGCACATCGCCCTAATATTTTCCTATCAATATTTTCTACTTTTCTTTTAAAAATCCATTGACACTATTTTAATATCTATGTATTATATTTCTTGTGCCTCAAAACACACAATCATGGCGGTGTAGCTCAGCTGGCTAGAGCGTACGGTTCATACCCGTAAGGTCGGGGGTTCGATCCCCTCCGCCGCTACTAAAGAAAAGCGTAGGCGACTGCTTAGCTCCGACAAGCGCTGGAGGGCCGGCAGGTGAAGTCGTTCTTTGACTTCATCGGCCGGACCGAAGCGACTCGAGGAGCTAGGAGCCGAAGCTGGACATTTGAAGAAACCAAATTAAATTTCGGCCCCTTGGTCAAGCGGTTAAGACACCGCCCTTTCACGGCGGTAACACGGGTTCGAATCCCGTAGGGGTCATCCAATGTAAAAAACTCGTTCCTTTTTATAAGGGAGCGAGTTTTTTTGTTATCTATTGCTATAAATAAATAGAGATTTATACTGAATCTGTAAAAACAGACTGTATGAAAGTCTAATTTCTCCCATCTTTTCGCAATTTGAATGATCACTTTGCAAATTAAATTGTTCTCCTTCGAAAAGTAGAGTTAGCTCTTGCCGAATTAGATAGATCATTTCGTAAATTAAAATAATCTCTACGAAATTTGAATTAATTCTACGAAAAATGGCTCAATCTCTACGTTTATCTTAATAATTTCTACGGTACTAAGGATTTTCTCTACAAAATCATTCATAATTTCTACGTTTGCCATTTCACTGGAAGCAAGGAGCGCGAGTACCAGGAGTATTATTTAACACACAGCCTACAAAAATAAAAAAGACAAGCCCCGAAAGACTTGTCTTGATATAGCAATTACCTGCTATTTATATATGTTCACTTAGCAGCAAGTTAACCTCTTCTAGCTCCTCTTCCACCGCGCTTAGATTCAGTTGCACGTTTTAGAGTAGAAAGACGGTCTTCACTGTCCTTTAAAAATTTCGCCATTTTTGTTTCGAAATTTTCAGGACGGGCGTTCCGATTGTCGTTTGGTCTTCCACCACGCGGACGTTGAGTGTACGGCCTTGATTCAGATCTTTCTGGTCTTGCAGGTCTTTCAGGTCTTTCTGGCCTGTCTACTGCCTTCTTAATAGATAAACCAATTTTGCCGTCTTTTTCAACATTGATGACTTTCACTTCAACCTGGTCGCCTACTTTGAGGTGGTCATTGATGTCCTTGACATAATTGTCAGCTACCTCACTGATATGGACGAGTCCAGTTGAGCCGCCTGGCAGTTCCACAAACGCCCCGAAATTTGTAATACCTGTTACTTTACCCTGTAGCTTGCTGCCTACTTCGATTGACATAAAAAAGTTTTGCCTCCTTAAAGATATAAAAAATCAAACTTACTATATATTATACAGAATATAAAAAAAGAGTGTCAATAAGGCGAATCTTGGGAGTCCTTTTTATCTTTAGGAAGGTTGAAGATAATTTCATTTTTTTCCGATAAGAAATATTCTTTGCGAGCAAGCTTAGCTATGTATTCATCGTCATTAAGCTTGACTATTTCTTCATCAAGGATCTCTTGCTTCTTTTCCAAGCTTGCCAATTTCTTCTCAAGATGTTCTTTTTCTGCCTTCTTATTTTCAAGTGAGGCAGACTGTGAAATGAAAGTCGAGATCATTAAATAAGAGATTACTGATGCGAAAAGGGCAAAGACCGCGAGGCGCCTGAATAGCAGCTTTCGCTTCCTGCTTTCCGCAATCCCTGCTATTTCACGCTGCTGCACATACTGGTTTTCAATCTTAGATATATTCCGTTTCCTGATGACACTCATTCCCCGCAGTCCTCCTTACAATTATTTTTTAAATTTCTTCAACCATTTTATCGGCATTATAGAATAATTCTTTACTAGGATTAGAAATCCTGCCAATTTATTATATAACTTCTCGACGCTTTTTTTAATCTTTTTCGGCAAAAGTTTCCAAAAAAGTAAGAAAAGTAACTGTATCGGTTTCCAGAGGAGTTTCAACACCCATAATAAAACGGCAAGAAGCCATTTTACAAGAGCATAAAGGCCTCTTCCCGCCAAGATCAGCAGCGATAAAACGGTTGCGGCCAGAAACTGCAGAGGCCGTATGATCAGCAATCGGATTGCCTTCACAAAAAACACATAAACACTGATTGTGATGGAAATAGCCCGTTCCAGCACCTTCAGATAGATCTTTTTAAACAGGCTCTGGTACGCTGCAAAGCCACACAGTAAAGCAAGGAAGATATAAAAGCGCAATTCCCCCATATTCACGGAAAACAAAATATAAAAAATCGACAACCCTTGCAATAGCCAAAATAGAATGTCATTGATAAAGACGATCCATGACTTACGCTTTGACCTTTTTAAAAATCGGTTATGCGTATCAAGTGAAGCTCCGAATAAGCTGCCCATCCCAATCATGGCGAGCATCGTCAAAAATTGGGTAGACAGCGTCATCGGAATAACTTGCTAAAGAAGCCTTTAGCTTTCTCCCCATGCTGGTCATCAAGATAGACCAGGTCAAAGATTTTTCCTTTGATTGATACAATTCCCTTGTCGACATCCAGGTTCTTCATCTGGAGGTTCTGGCCTTTAATCGCCAGGAATCCCATTACAGTTTCTAATAAAAACTCTTCATTATCGAAGCTTTCTACTTGCTTTACTCCTGTAATCTCCAGTGTCCGCCTGCCTCTCATGACTAAATCATGGTCTGGCAAATTGCTTTTTGTCTGGTTTGTTTCATAATATTGGCTCATCATTACCCCTCACAATCGCATAATGCACTTTTGTACATGTTTATGATTTAGAGAGTGATAATAGAACAAGCCTTCAGGCGATTCATGGTTTACTCTTCGTCGTCACCCGGAATTCTTTCTTCGCCCAGCATCGTATACATCTCAGCGGCTTCATCCTTGCGGGACGTTTCCTGTATGCGGTCAATCTTTACAGAAACGACCTTTTGTCCAAAACGGATTGCCAGCTCATCGCCCGCTTTTACATTCGTGCTCGCCTTGGCAGGAACACCATTAACAGAAATCCTTCCCTGATCAGACACTTCCTTCGCCAATGTTCTTCTTTTAATCAATCTTGACACTTTTAAAAATTTATCCAGCCTCATCGTATCTAAACCCCTTTTTCGTTATTGGTTCGATTTACCTTTATAAACCTTGTTTCTTTGCTTCATTCCAAAAAGAATCAAGTTCTTCTAGAGAATAGCTGTTTACTGATTTGCCGTTTTCTTCGGCTCTTTTCTCGATGTAGGCAAAACGGCGTATGAACTTTTGATTTGCCTTGAATAAAGCCTCTTCCGGATTAATGTCATAATGCCTCGCAAAATTGACAAGCGCAAACAGCAGATCCCCGTATTCCAGCTGGATATCCTCCTGCTGGCCTTTTTGGATGATTTCCTCTGAAAGCTCCTCGATTTCTTCTTTCACTTTATCAAGGATTGGCGCGACAGTTTCCCAGTCAAAACCTACCTTGGCCGCTTCCTTTTGCAGCTCATATGCTTTCAGCAGATTTGGAAGACCCTTGCCTGCACCCTCAAGCAAAGACTTTACCGCACCGCCCTTTTCCTGCTCCTTGATCTCCTGCCAATTTTTCATGACTTCTTCTTCATTTTCAGCCGTTTTATCGCCAAAAACGTGTGGATGTCTGCGGACCATTTTCGCTGATACACCTTCAATGACATCCTCAATGGTGAAGTAGCCTTCATCTTCGCCAATCTGGGCATGAAGCATGACCTGCAGCAGCACATCACCGAGCTCTTCGATCATATGGTCAATATCATCGTTATCAATTGCCTCGATCAATTCATACGCCTCTTCAATCAAATATTTTTTAAGAGACTGATGTGTCTGCTTCTTATCCCAAGGACAGCCGTTCGGCCCCCTTAATATTGATATAATTCCACGAAGCTTTGAAAAATCCTTGTATAAAATCTGTTCCTCTTCTACAGGAGGTACATAAACAGAGGTTAAATTGCTCAACTCCATTTCCCTGTCCATTTCATATAACGGCACTTTCCTGATCACTTCGTCCTTGCTGCCTGCAGCTGTCACAATATAAACTTCGTATTCATCCGGCAATTTTTCCATGAGGGTTAGCTTGACCTCTGATGCTACAAAGGAATCATAGACCTGTCCAATAATCGTATGGCTATTCAACAGCAGCGATTCCTTTGACAGCTCTGTACCGTCAAGCAGCTGGAATCCCTCAATCGGATCAATGGCCAGCGCCTGGAACATGGCATCAAGGAAGCTCTGTCCCCCGCCAATCTCGATTTCCGTATTTCTTTCAGGCCCTCTTTCTAGTAAAAGCTGAACAGTCCGCTCTGCAATCAGGGGATGTCCCGGAACAGCATAGGTCACTGGTCCTTTTTCCGCTTCAGCAAGCAAGGCTTCAGTAATTTCCTCATACACATCTGCAAAATGATCGTGTTTCTCATAGACTGAATCAAAAGATTGAAATTCTAACCCTTCCTGCTCAAGCTCTATCACTACCGGGTGTTCTTTTGTCCTCAAAAAGAGGTTTTTTTCCTGCTTTAATCTTTTATATACTCCAAGGGGGAGCTGATCTAAGTCACCAGCGCCAAGCCCTATGATCGAAATCTTTTTTGTCATTTCCTGCTGCCTCCTGTCTTATTTAAAAATAGCTGAACCAGCCTGCTGCCAAACGGCAAGGTCAATAATTCCTCTTCATTTAAAGCCTTTGTTTTGATTAAAACAATGAAATACACGAGTGCCCCCAATAAAACTGCGCTTAACCCCTGGAAAATGGCAGCCAGTCTGTCTGGTTCAACAAATTGATAAAGAAAATCGGTTATCTGCAAATAAAAATAAAGGAAAATACTCATGACAGCCGAGGAAAAAAGGATTTTTGCCACAAATGCAAAGGATAGGACCGGTTTGCCCATTTCAGCTCTCAGCCGGGCCACGAGTATAACCAAGATGATCAGCATGGCCAATAACGTGGCATAAGCAGCTCCCATCACACCTGTTCTCGGGATAAAAATAATGTTCAGGCCGTATTTCAATCCAAAGCCAGCCAGAATAACGACCGCTGGAAAAATCGTTTTATTAAGCCCTTGTAGAATGCTGGTAATCGTTAAAATCACCGATCCCAACAGAATCATTAAACTCAGTACTCCAAGGACATTTGAGCCCTCAGCATTCTCAAACAGCATGATGTTGACGGGGACGATAATACTGAACAACCCCGCGGCCGCACCAGCCCCGAAAAGCAGACTGGTCTGAAGAGCAAGTCTTATTTTCTGCAGGATCACATCTGTGCGATTCCTTAATTTTTCCGCTGAAATCGCCGGAACAAGGCTCAAGGACATCGAGGTTGCCACAACTGTACCAAGCTGAATCAGAGGCTGGCCCCTGTCAAAGATGCCTTTAGCCGATTTTGCCTCGTCTCCTGCCAAACCCATTTCCAGCAGGGAGGTATACATATTCAGTGAGTCTGCAAGCTGGAACAATATTAACAGCATGCCACTAATGCTAATCGCAAAACCCTGTACAACCAGAGCTTTTATCACCCAGGCCGAATCCGCCAAAAGAGTCTTTGCCTGATAGTGTTTAAATGGATGATCTGTCCTATTTTTTAGATAAAAGGAACTCAGCACAACAGCCGAAATCAATCCCCCAGTAACCGAACCGAATACTGCACCGGCTCCGGCAACATATAAGGAGTATCCTTGCTGTATGAACAATGCGGACAGGATCAGGATCGTTGCAACACGGATCAATTGTTCAGATACCTGAGAAACAGCGGTAGGCACCATATTTCCCTTGCCCTGGAAATAACCCCTGAACACGGATGTAACCGGGAAAATCAGGAATGGGACTGATACAACCTTAAACAGCAAACCGAGCTCAGCATCACCGATTTTTCCAGCAATCCAGTCAGAACCAAAGTAAAAAAATGAAAAAAGCAGCAGTCCTACAAGTCCTAAAAATAAAAACGATACTGCCAGCATCCTGTCAGCCCGGCCGCTGTTCCCCTTTGCCTGCTGCTCGGTATACAGCTTGGAAATGACAACAGGAAAACCATATGTAGATAAAACCATGACAATCCCATAAAAAGGATAGACTTGCTGATAAATATAAAAACCGATGTCCCCGACGATATTTTGAAACGGGACACGGTATATCGCGCTTAATATCTTTGTAACCAGGGCTGCCAATGTCAAAATCATGGCTCCCTTAACCAAATCTTTTGAATCTGTAACGGGCTTCATCGCCCATCTCCTTCCAATTCCATTATCAAAAAGTATTATAACATAAGGTGAATGATGCGCCTTGCGCGGTATGATTAAGATTAAATGTAACCAAAAGAAAAGGGGCAGCTTTGGCAGCTGCCCTTTAAGGAATGATAAAATTTCGGTTCAATATCAGAATCTAGATTATGATTCCATCTGTCTCGCCAGGAAGCCAGCAGCTGTTTCAACTGCTTTTTGTTCAACATCTCCTAGTGAGCCCTCTTTAGTGAAAATGATAACGGCTCCGATCGGATCACCGTTCGCAATGATTGGCCCAATTGTATAAGACGACACAGGTTCTTCATTGCCCTCAACAAGCGCAATGTTTGCTTGCTGGTTTACTAAAGTGGAATTGCGGTCTTCCATCGTCTTTTCGACAAGTTCACTGATGTTTTTGTTTAAGTAGTCTTTCTTTGAACCTCCGGCCAATGCGATATAAGTATCACGATCGCAGATTAGTACCGGGTTGCCTAAGCTGTCATATAGCGCTTCTGCATATTCCTTTGCAAAATCGCTTAACTCGCTGATTGGAGAATATTTCTTTAAGATGACTTCACCATCGCGGTCCACGAAAATTTCTAGTGGATCTCCTTCACGAATACGCAGCGTTCTTCTTATTTCTTTAGGAATGACGACACGACCTAAATCATCGATTCGACGAACAATACCAGTTGCTTTCATCCAACGTTGCCTCACTTTCATCTGATGATTATTTTGTTTGGTAATGACAATTTAAACCTTTATTAATCATCCTTACCAAGTTTGAACTTAGTATCTTTCATATGGAAAGTTCTATACACTTCTAAAAATATTTTCTCTGAAGTGATAAAGATGCCAAAAACGGATAAACCTTCCAGCTAACAAAAGCGTATAAACAAAAATTACCCTTGTCTTACTTTTTTGAAACACTTTCCAGTTTTACATTTTCGTTACAAGGTTTTTTCCCTAAGATTACGATACTGAGTTCTCTTGTTCTTTTTGGGAGTCGTGCAGTCCCTTCACCATTTCAAAAGTAATATCAAACCAGCGATCGTTTTTGATGAGTTTCGTATGGATGACCATCTTAAGCTTTTTGCCTTCCATTCCGAGCCCTACAGCATTCCGGTATTGGCTGCTGACCTTAAAGACTTTCTGTCCGTCAATCCTGCTGCTTCCTTCTTCTGTTAAAAGTATATTTACATCCTGCTTAGCTTGTTTTATTGATTCCACACCGGCAGTTATTGCATACACCTTCAGTTCGGCAACCTTGAACAAAGCTTCGACCTCTTCAGGGTAATCGCCATACCTGTCAATGATTTCTTCTTTTAATTCCTCGATATCCTTCAGAGTATCGATTCCGCGGAAACGTTTATACATTTCGATTTTTTGGTGGCCATCAGAAATGTAGCTGTCAGGGATATAGGCATCCAGCTCAAGATCGATCTCGATGGAAGGCCTGCGCACTTGCTCCTTCTCCGGCTTCCGTTCTTCGATTGCTTCCTTAAGCATTTGCGAATATAAATCAAAACCGACTGAGTCGATAAAGCCATGCTGTTGAGCCCCTAGCAGATTTCCCGCTCCGCGGATCGACAAGTCGCGCATCGCAATTTTGAAACCTGACCCAAGCTCAGTGAACTCCTTAATCGCCTGAAGGCGTTTTTCGGCAACTTCAGTAAGCACCTTATCTTTGCGGTAGGTAAAATAGGCATAAGCGACCCTGTTCGAACGCCCTACCCTTCCTCTAAGCTGATATAGCTGGGATAAGCCCATTTTATCGGCATCATAGACAAGCAGTGTGTTCACGTTCGGAATATCAACGCCTGTTTCGATGATTGTTGTACTCACAAGAACGTCAAACTCACCTTCCAGGAATCCAAGCATGACAGATTCCAGCTCATTTTCCGACATTCTTCCGTGCGCAAAGGTAACTCTTGCATCGGGAACAAGCATGGAAATTTCTTCAGCTTTCCGTTCGATGTCCTCAACCCGGTTATAAAGGAAATATACTTGTCCGTCCCTCGCAAGCTCACGTTCTATCGCTTCGCGTACAAGTCCTCCGTTGTATTCCATCACATACGTCTGGACAGGGAAGCGGTTTTCAGGCGGTGTCTCAATGACTGATAAATCCCTGACACCTAGCATCGACATATGCAGCGTCCTTGGAATTGGTGTCGCAGTCAAGGTCAGTACATCTACATTTGTTTTTAGCTGCTTGATCTTCTCTTTATGCGTTACCCCGAACCGCTGCTCTTCATCGATGATCAAAAGACCAAGATCCCTGTAGGTAATTTCCTTCGATAATAATCGATGGGTCCCAACGACAATATCAACACTTCCGGCCTTTAAGCCTTTGATTGTTTCTGTCTGCTGTTTCCTTGTCCTGAACCTGCTCAGCAAGCCAATATTAATCGGGAAATCCTGATATCTTTCTCTTAAGGTTTCATAATGCTGTTGTGCCAGGATCGTTGTTGGAACAAGGAATGCTACTTGTTTGCCATCGGCAATTGCCTTGAAGGCCGCCCTGATTGCGACTTCTGTTTTACCATAGCCGACATCTCCGCATAGGAGGCGGTCCATTGGCCGTTCACGTTCCATATCCAGCTTGATTTCATGGATGGAACGGATTTGATCCTCGGTCTCCTGATATGGGAAGGAGGATTCAAAGTCACGCTGCATTTCACCGTCTGGAGAGAATGCATGGCCTACGCTTGATTCTCGTTCCGCATACAGCTTGATGAGGTCGTCTGCAATATCCTGGACAGACGATTGAACCTTGCTCTTAACCCGTTTCCAGTCGCTGCCGCCCAGCTTGTAAATCTTCGGCTCTTTGCCTTCAGATCCTACATATTTCTGTACAAGATCAATTTGCTCGACAGGCACATACAATTTATCTGTTCCATGATAGCGAATATGCAGATAATCCTTATGCACCCCGTTTATTACGAGCGTTTCAATGCCCAAATATTTTCCGATTCCATGGTTCACATGGACAACATAGTCGCCAACCTTCAATTCAGAGTAGCTTTTAATCCGCTCTGCATTTGAAAGCTTTTGTCTCCTTGGAGCTTTTTTCGTCTTTTTATTAAAGAGTTCCTCTTCCGTAATCAACGCAATCTTCTGGATTGGGAACTCAAAACCCGTATTCAGGCTGCCCTGGATTATTTGGACTTTTCCCGGCAGTATTTCCTGCTTGCTATTAGACCTGACCGCATCTATTTCATAATCCTCGAGCACCCGCTCAAGCTTTTTGACTCTCTCATCATCCGGACCAAGGCAAATCACCGCATAATTCCCTTTGCGCCAGCGATCAATTTCAGCCTTCAGTACATGCATTTGCCCGTGGAAGCTTTGCATAGGTTTGCACGAGATGTTAATGATATTTTGCGGGCTTGTGTTAGGAACATGCCTTAAAAACAAGGATAAATAAACAATCGGATTCGCAGATTTGCTCAGCAGTTCAGGAAGATGGTGTGAAATCTTAAGATCATGGATGATTTGCCCTTCTCCAAGAAGGCTCGTGTACCATTCCGCTTCCTCCTTGTTCAGTGATTCATTCATTTCCTGCACCCTGCTTATTTCATCCACAAACAGAAAGCCGCCTGATGGCAAGTAATCTATTAAACTTTGAGGCTTCTCATAAGCGACCGATAAGTACTTGAAAACTTGATCCGGTTTCTGCCCATTTCTTAGCTGCTCAAGTTCATAGCCGATGTTCTGTGCCATAAGTGTCTTAGCCTTATCATCCTTCAGCTTTTTCAGGCTGTTTGAAAGGCCAGCTTCTATACCTGTAATGAGTCGGTCCAGCTGTTCATTTTCCAGTGGGATTTCTGTCGCTGGTCCAATTAAAACCGATTTCATTTTTTCCTTTGAACGCTGATCTTCGAGAGAAAACGTCCTGATCGAATCAACCTCCGCATCAAACAGCTCAATCCTGATTGGGTCAGCGGAAGTCAGCGGGTATATATCAATGATTCCGCCCCTGACACTGAACTCACCTGGTGCTGATACCATTCCTGCTCTGGTGTAGCCCATGCTTACAAAGCGATTGAGTACATCATCGAGGTCGATTTCTTCCCCGAGTTTGAACGTCATCTGGAACTTTGACCATAATTGTTTTGGCGGCAATACTTTTCTTAAGCCTGCCATTGGAACGATGACCATACCTGATTTCTTTTTGCTCCAATGATTCAAAGCCTCTATCCGCTGTGCTTTAAGCTCAGGGCTTGAGATACTGATTTCTGCGGCAATCAATTCATTTGCCGGATAAAGATAGACTTCATCTTCCCCTACTAAGTTAACAAGATCATCGTATAATTTTTGCGCCTGCAATAGATTATGCGTCACTACCAGGACGGGGCGTTTTGTCTGTTCGTATATTGCCGCTAAAAAGACAGTCCTTGCCGAACCGGACAGACCGGCGACAAGCTGTTCCCTAAGCCCCGCATCCATTCCGGAAATAACAGATTGGACATCATCCTGATGACTAAATAAAGCTTTTAGCCCCTGCATCCAAACCTCTCCCTCTCTTTTTAAAAAATTGTTTTCGTATACTTTGTTGCTTTTATAACAATCCAAAAAAACAACAATCTTTTAGAAAACAGCCTTTTAAATTACATTTTAACGTTGCGATATTTAACGCAATTACTAGTTTTTCAATGCTGATATATAAACAGAAAAATGCTTTGGATGAGAAATCCAAAGCTTGTCAGTGAATTAAATAGTCATGTTGATGGAAGTCTGGATTTCGTTCCAGCGCTTCCTGACAATCTTCACAGATCGATTTTATATGGATGTCGCCATTGCCTGCGTAAGAAACCATCTCCTGCCGTTCTTCATCGGTAAGCTTATGCAAGCCAAGGCTTTCGCTGTGGACAGACATCCTGTCCAGCGAGCCGATATTCGTTCCGCAATGGCGGCATTGATAATGTATAGCCATGCCCGTCCCTCCCAAATTAAGTCATTATCATTATTGACCCTTTGCGAGGAACTTATGCATTTAGCCTATTGTATGCTTCCTTTTATAAATTATATTACTAAATGGATGGTTGCGCATAATTGTTATTCGCCATTCAGCTTGAATTCCTACTAAAAGCCTAACGGTTAAAAGTATTCATCACTTCTAAAAACGGCTTTTTCATCCATTCTTCACATGCATCAGCCGATTTGACGACCGCCTCTTGCATTTGATCCTGCTCTTCACTAGTAAAACGTCCGAGCACCCAGTCTGTCACCGCCATACCGTTCTGAGGCCGGCTGATGCCCACTCTGATGCGGTTGAATTCCTGCGTGCCTGTATGGGCAATCGTCGACTTAATTCCATTATGGCCTCCAGCGCTGCCTTTTTGCCTTAAGCGAATCCTGCCCGTTGGCATATCAAGATCATCATAAATAACGACTAAATCGTCCATATCTATGTCATAGAAATCCATGACAGCCCTGATGGATTCTCCAGAAAGGTTCATATATGTTAGTGGCTTTAAAAGGATTACCTTTTCCCCGCCTGCAAAACCCTTTCCATAAATCCCTTTGTGCTTCGCCTGATCCAAAGGAATGTTCCACCTTTTCGAAAGCTCGTCGATCACTTCAAATCCTATATTATGCCTTGTTTTATCATATTGTTTCCCTGGATTCCCTAAACCCACAAACAATTTCATTCTTGTTTCACACCCCTTATCAGCAAAGCGTAACACCCTAAAAAGAGAACGCAAATTAAGCACTTCCCATCCTCCTCCAGTTACGCCTTGGTTAGACGACTCTATTTTAACAACCGTAAAAGACGTAACCTCTTCAGGCTACGTCCATTACCTACTGTATTATTATTCGCTAGCTTCTGTTTCTCTTCCTTCTTCATTTTCAGGTTGTCCTGGCTCTTGTTCTTCTCCAGAATTAATTTCTTCTTCCTGTTTCGGAGGAAGGATGGAAACTAGTACAGTGTTTTCATCATCGTTTATTTCATAATTTCCAGTTTTGATATCCGCAATTGTGAGGTTCTCTCCTACCTGAAGCTTGGTCACATCGACATCTATGGATGGAGGAATGCTTCCAGGAGTCGAAGTAATGTTCACTTCATGCACAGGCTGCTGCATAACGCCGCCATCTTTCACACCTGCAGCATCCCCGACGAGATTGATTCTAACACTCGCATTTACCTTCGAACTCTTATCCACTGTAAGGAAATCAGCATGGAGGACCTCATTTTTGATATGGTCCTGCTGGTAATCCGTCAGCATGACATCATGCTGGCTGCCGCCAACATCAAGTGAAATCACGCCATTTTTCCCATTTTCGCGGATCGTCTTAAGAAATTCAATGCTGTTTATATAAATCGGTTTGCTTTCTGAATTCCTTCCATACACGACTGCCGGAATGTTGCCCTCCTGGCGTAAACGTCTTAGATTAGAACCATTAGAACCTGTGCGTTCAGTTGCTTTCAATACTGCACCCATGGTTTTGTCCCCTTCCTATTCAATAAGTTTTGTCTATATAAAAAATGCCCCAAAATAGGAAGGTCTAAACGTTTAACTTTCTATTACCAGAAGCTTTCAAGTAAAAACAGGATTAGGCTTGCCCTAAGGCAAGCCTGTTTTGTCCCTGTAAAATTAATCAAACAGTGTGCTTACTGACTGCTCTTCATGGACGCGGATAATCGCTTCGCCAATCAGTGGTGCAACAGATAGCTCATAGATTTTTTCAATGCGCTTTTCTTCTGGAAGCGCGATTGTATTTGTCACAACCAGTTCTTTTATCTTGGAGTTTTGGATTCGTTCAATCGCAGGTCCTGATAATACAGGGTGTGTACAGCATGCATAAACTTCCTGCGCGCCATTTTCCACTAATGCATTGGCTGCCAGTGTAATGGTTCCTGCTGTATCAATGATATCGTCAATCAGGATGGCTACCTTACCCTCGATATTACCAACGATGTTCATAACTTCTGCGACATTTGGCTTCGGACGGCGCTTATCGATGATTGCGATTGGCGCTTTCAGTCTTTCCGCCATTTTTCTTGCACGAGTTACACCGCCATGGTCAGGAGAGACAATAACGATATCGCCATTTAATTCCTTGCTCTTGAAGTGGTCCGCAAGAATAGGTACACCCATTAAATGGTCAATCGGAATATCAAAGAAACCTTGAATCTGTGGTGCGTGAAGATCCAGCGTAATGACGCGTGTAGCGCCTGCTGTTTCAAGCAGGTTTGCTACAAGCTTAGCAGTGATTGGTTCACGTGCACGAGCTTTACGGTCTTGGCGTGCATAGCCATAGTAAGGCATAACGATATTGATTGTTTTCGCAGAAGCACGTTTCAACGCATCGATCATGATCAGCAATTCCATGATGTTTTCATTTACAGGTGAACTCGTAGACTGGATGACATATACGTCACAGCCACGGATACTTTCTTCGATGTTAATCTGGATTTCTCCATCGCTGAATTGGGAAACAGAGCATTTTCCTAACTCTACTCCAATTACCTTTGCGATTTCCTCGGCAAGCTCAACATTTGAATTAAGTGAAAAAACCTTTAAATTTGGGTCTAGATACTGGTTTGACATTGTGGACCTCCAAGACTTATTTCTTTACGTTCATTTTCCCTACATAATCTTCTTTGTTGACTTGACGCGCTCGTGCCAGTGCAAGTGCTTCACCTGGAACATCCTCAGTGATTGTTGATCCTGCTGCAACATAAGCGCCTTTTCCAATCGTAACTGGTGCAACAAGATTCGAATTGCAGCCAATGAAGACGCCGTCTTCGATCTTAGTCAAGAATTTGTTCTTGCCGTCATAGTTAACCGTAATTGATCCGCAGCCGATGTTCACATCCGCGCCAACCTCAGCATCTCCAATGTAGCTTAAGTGTGAAGCCTTGCTTCCGCGACCGAATACCGCTTTTTTAATCTCAACAAAATTACCGATTTTCACTTCATCATGTATATCGGAATCTGGTCTGATATGAGCAAATGGTCCAATGTTGACCTCTGAACCAATTTTACTGTTGAAAGCCGCTGACTGACGAATAACTGTATTGTTTCCAATTTCACAGTCGCTAATTTCACTATTTGGTCCAAGCTGGCATTCGGATCCGATCACTGTTTTACCTGAAATCGTTGTCCCAGGATAAATGACAGTATCCCGGCCAATTTCCACATCCGGGCCGATATACGTGTTATCAGGGTCAATGAATGAAACACCATTGCGCATATGGAACTCATTGATTCGCTTTTTCATCGTACCTTCAGCTTCAGCGAGCGCAACACGGTCATTAACACCAAGCGTTTCAGCAAAGCTGTCCGTAACATAAGCAGATACAATCTCGCCCTGGTTCTTCAAAATTTCGATTACATCCGGAAGATAGTATTCTCCCTGGACATTATCATTTGATACCTTATGGATCGTCTCAAACAATAACTTGTTATCGAAGCAATAAGTACCTGTGTTGATTTCATTGATGCTTCTTTCTTGCTCAGTCGCGTCCTTATGCTCAACGATTTTTTCAACAAAACCATCGCCATTTCTGACAATGCGGCCATATCCAGTTGGATCTTCCGCTCTAGCTGTCAGGATCGTGGCTTTAGCCTTCGTCTCTTCATGACGCTTGAATAGTGCTTCCATTGTCTCTGCTTTAATCAGCGGTGTGTCTCCGCAGACAACAATCGTCACACCTTCTTTGTCCGCAAGCATGCCTTCAGATTGAAGGACAGCATGAGCTGTTCCAAGCTGTTCTGCTTGCAGCGCGTATTGGCTGTCATGGCCAAGCTGTTCTTTTACCTTTTCAGCACCGTGGCCGACAATCGTCACGATTTCGTTTATATTAAGACTTTTCACCTGGTCAATAACATGCTGTACCATTGGCTTGCCGCATACAGGGTGAAGTACTTTGTAAAGCTTGGACTTCATTCTAGTACCCTGACCGGCCGCTAAGATGATTGCATAACGATTAGACATTAGCAGGCCTCCAATTTTACCTTTTTATCCATTACGAATATATCTTAAATAGCCGGGTATTTCAAGAATAGAAGAGCAAGTACAATTATTTGTCATTTATACCGGGGGCAGTTTTTCTTGAAAAACTGTTTCATTCTGCTGAAAAATGGGTTTATAGGGGATCAAATGCGGGGAAATAAAAAAGAGCCCTACTTATGCAGCAGGCTCTTGGTGTCTTGCGTTCTATTTCTAGGAAGCTCCAGCTTCTTCGAATTCAACTTCTAGTTCACCTAAACGGTGGTATTCTGCCAATACAGCTTCCTGAATTTTTCCGCGTGTGCCCGAATTGATCGGATGCGCGATATCACGGAACTCGCCATCAGGAGTACGTTTACTTGGCATTGCAACAAATAGGCCGTTGTTTCCATCAATCACCCTGATATCATGGACAACAAACTCGTTGTCAAGCGTGATGGAAGCGATTGCTCTCATCCGTCCATCTGTATTAACGCGGCGTAATCTTACGTCAGTTACTTCCATTCTGTTCACCACCTTTACAAATAGATAAAATTCTAGTTAAATAATTCCACAATGAATTCAAAACTCCTTCTTTATTCAGAAAATTTTTTTTAAAAAATAGGGCAAATTCATGAACATTTTCTTATTGAAAGCCCTATCACTCTATTTTTTCAAGATAAAATAGGCTTTTTTGGCTATTGACCTTTTATTTTCATCTCTGTTAAAAAGGCTGTTGATTTTCGTTCCAGGCGCTTCGCTTTCCGCGGGGCTGGCGCTGAGCCTCCTCGTCGCTTCGCTCCTGCGGGGTCTCACCTGTCCAGCTGCGCCCGCAGGACATTGAATAGCTTCCTCGAATCCGCCCACGCACGATGGAAATGCGTTAGCATTTTCGGAGGAGTCTTCGCGCCTTCCAATCCAATCAACAGGCTATGAATATCAATATTCAGTTAACACAGCCTCCTGTTAATTCCGTTAAATAAGAACAAAAAAAACACGCTCGTTATTTAACGAGCGCGATTACTTCAATCTCTACTAATGCATCTTTCGGAAGTCTTGCTACCTCTACTGTCGAACGTGCAGGCTTATGAACACTGAAATACTCCCCATAAACTTCATTCAATTGAGCAAATTCATCCATATTCTTAATAAATACAGTTGCTTTTACAACGGTCTCCAAGGATGCTCCTGCAGCCTCCAGTACAGCTGTCAGATTTTTAAAGACCTGATGTGCCTGGGCCTGTATATCCCCTTCAACCATTACACCTTCTGCCGTCAATGGAATCTGGCCAGAACTGAAAAACAGATTGTTCACTACAACACCTTGGGAATAAGGGCCAATTGCGGCTGGCGCATTTGAAGTTTGTACAATATTCATATTGTCACCCCATCTTATTATTAAAGGTCTTTTTTCGAAAAGACCCTTTTTAATAGAGTTATTCTTTACGCAAGAAGTAATTTCCTTCACTCACGGTTATTTTTCGTTCTTTAACATCAACATTCGAAAGACGTACAAGTGAAAGATACTCATCCACCAGTCTTTCTTCAATATTTTCTGATTCAACGAGAACAGCAATTCCCGCTAATTCTGCATTAAACTCTTCAAGCAGATTGATCATCCCATTGACCGTTCCGCCTGCTTTCATGAAGTCGTCCACAATCAATACTTTCGAACCCTGTGCGAGACTCCGTTTTGAAAGGACCATCGTCTGGATCCTTTTAGACGATCCTGAAACATAATTGATGCTGACCGTTGAACCTTCCGTAACCTTGCTGTCTCTTCTTACAATCACGACTGGGACATTTAAATAGCTTGCCACCGCATAGGCAATTGGGATACCCTTTGTAGCGACGGTCATCACGACCTCAATGTCCTTTTTAGCAAAAGCAGAAGCTAACAGCCTGCCAACCTCCTGGACAATCGCTGGGTTTCCAATGATATCGTTCATATACAAATAACCGCCTGGCAGCAGCCGGTCCGGGCTGGCCATGATCGTGCAGAGATCCTTTATTACTTCTTTCGCCTTATCATCATTGATATTGACGTGGAACTTAACTCCCCCGGCAGCGCCTGGTACTGTTTGCAGCACACCGATTCCCCGCTGCTCAAATGTTTCTTTGATGATTCCCAGATCTTCGCTGATCGAGGATTTGGCAGAACCATATTTCTCCGCGAAATAAGTTAACGGTACCAGTTGGCGAGGATGTTCAAGTAAATAAGTCGTCATATCAATCAAACGCTCACTGCGTCGAAATTTCATTGAAGAACCCCCAAAATCCGAATATTTAAGGTTAATATAACACCATTATACGGATTTAATCAAGGGTATGCCGTTCCCCGAGCATTCTGACAGCAAATACCTGATCACAAAATCCTCTTAAACCATTATAAATCCGATGCATCCGTGAATCATGCTCTACAAGGCTGAAAACGGTTGGGCCGCTGCCGCTCATCAAAACTGCATCCGCTCCAAAGCGCTTCATCTGGTCTTTGATTTGGGCTACTTCCGGATATAGTGACAGGGTTACATCCTCTAGCACATTGCCAACGCTGTTGCATACCCCACGGAAATCCCCATTTTCTATTGCAGAAATCATTTCTTTTGTAGGCGGGTGCTCAATTTTATCTACATGTAAACGACGATAAACTTCTGCTGTAGAGACACCGATAAAAGGCTTAGCCAGGACAATCCAGCATGTCGGCGGGGCTTGAAGCTGCTCGATGATTTCTCCACGGCCAGTTGCCAATGCCGTTCCACCGTAGACACAGAAAGAAACGTCCGATCCTATTTCCGCACCCAGTACGGCCAGTTCGTCCAATGTCAGTCCAAGTTTCCAGAGCTTGTTCAGCCCTCTTAGCGTAGCGGCTGCATCACTGCTGCCACCAGCCAGGCCCGCAGCTACAGGAATTGTTTTTTCAATACCGATGACTACGCCCTTTTTCACCTGGAATCTTTCTTTCAATAAATGGGCTGCCTGATAAGCAAGGTTCCGCTGGTCATCCGGAACAAATCTATTGTGTGAATGGATGACAATCCTGTCTTCCTCAAGTAAACTAAGCTCAATGCGGTCAGCCAAATCAATCGTCGTCATCACCATCTCAACTTCATGGTAACCGTCCGGCCTTTTATGCAACACATCAAGCGACAAATTAATTTTCGCTGGCGCCTTCACCAAAATCTTCACTGCTTCCACCTACTTTAACGAATTCCACATTTTGTCCTATTTTACCACAAAACGATAAGAAAAGCGCAAGCGCCTTGGTCAGCCCCGACAAGCGCTGGAGGGCCTGACAGTGAAGTCGCTTTTTGACTTCATTGGCAGGACCGAAGCGACTCGAGGGGCTAGGCGCTGGAGCTGGACAATTATCGAAGTTGAACATATACTCTCCAAAAGTAATAAAAGTAAGACTCATCTCCTCGAAACATTCCTTTATTTTATCATTTGCATTATGTCGAATACAGTAAATTCACAAATAATTAGGGAATATACGGTGTGCGCAGTAAATCTTAAAGGTATTTCATATTAAGCTCAGCTTAGCTCCACTAAACAAAAAAACCGGAGCCTAAGCCCCGGTACCCCGATGGTTTCGAATTATTTTTTCACCCATGGCTTTTCTCGCATATTACGATTGGTACGAAAAGAGCCTCTAAAGGCAGGCTATTTGGCAGTTTACAAAAGAATATCCATCTTAGGTCAGTGCTTCTGGTTAACAAGCTGCTGCTCTGCTAATTCGATCGCTCGCTTGACCATGTTCCCTGCGTCCTTGGCCTTGATGCCGCCCCAGCCTTCTTTCTGGACAACATCATAAAACCCAAGTTCTTTCGCAAGCTCCTCTTTCAACCTGTCAGACATAATCCCTCTTCTTCTGCCCATGAAAACCATCTCCTTTCACCATCGAGGCTTTTTTAGTTTCTTTTTAAAAGGAGGTTTTCATGTAAGCCTAAATTATCCTTATGTGCTGCGAATTTTAGGCAAAATAAAAAGCAGTTAACCCGAAAGTCCACTGCCTGTACCTCATTGAGCCTTAGCTCAATGCCATTGATCCTGTTGTATCCTCAAAGAAGGTAATTTCAACCGTTTCTGTTAAAACATCTGCGTAGCTGTACGAAACACGTTCAAAAGCATTTTCATCCTGGTCGAGCTCAATCACGAAAACAGAAGGATAAGTTTCAGCTAACACACCAGAACGTTCGATCGTTTTTCTGCGTCCGCCGTTGGCCTTTAGCAAGAGTCTTTTTCCTAAGTTTGAATCAAGAGCTTTTTTGATATCCGATAATGTTTTTGGCATTCGGTCCACCTCACTGTGTAAAGTATAACACGCTGACACCACTTTCGTCAAACAAAAACATAAATTATAACAGTTGATAAAAATAAAAGTCAATATCTTTTCTTCTTCTTTTTCTTCTAATTTTCAACATTTTTAGAGTAGCCTTTATCACGGTAAAATATGTACACCAATCCATAAAAAAACGCCGGACGAGACTGGACATCAGTCTTTACTCCGGCGAATTCTTTTTATATGGCATTCCTGTTCTGAGTACTCCTTTTGTTTCTATGCCTCCGAGCCCCTTATCACCTGTGAGAGTATTCCGTAAAACATCCCAGACATTGATGCGCTCCATAAAAGGAGTAAAACTAATTTTAGCCACTATATAAACAGGATCAAGAGCATGAATATTCACCCTCGATGGTGAACTGGCGAAATTTGCCCCCGCATGGATCAGCGACTCAAAATGGGACTGGCAGGCGCCAGCAAAGATGACGAGCTGGTCAAGATGGGGAATCTTTTTCCTTGCTTCCCTCACAGTCTGGACAAAATGTTTGGAATGGCGATAAGCATTCAGGTCTTCCATTGAGCCCTTTGACTTTGAATAAGCATCATGCCCTGTAATGACTAAAATATCCGGCCGGTAATAATCGATCAGCTTGCCGACCTTTTCCGGCATCTCCTTTTCATTGCAATGGATGCCATACACGGGAACCCCGACTTTCTCATAAAGAGTCAGGCACTTTTTTAAATAATTCGGATCTCCATCTAAATGAAGCACCTTTCCTGGCATCTGAAAATAATTATAGGATTTGCTATATCCCTCGGTAGTTTCATATTCCTGCTTTTGCTGCAGTAAATCAACGTCCTGTCGAAAAAGCTTATATGACTGTTCCTCAAGTGACCGGAATTCCTTCGTCAGCCTCATGCGCACATTTTGATCGATTTTCAATAAATCCTCATAGGGCGCATCGGCGATCAGCCGAAAATCCTCACCATATAATATCGCGATTTTCTTGCCATTTATATCTCTGATATCGATTACACGGAACATAATATCGCATTGATACGAAACCCTGCCGACGATATCCATGAGGTTAATGTTCACAATCGTCACTCCAATTGCCCCGCACAATAGGCTGCGCTAAATGGTTTTCAATGATAAACTATGCAAAAACCCAAAGACATGTGATTATGCGCATTGGAACTGATGTGCTTTCTGTTAGGTGGATATCTTGATTTGATTTTCGGATTGTCCCCGAATGATTTTCCTAACTGCTCACTGGAAGTGCTCTGGCATAAGAAAAGCGCAAGCGCCTTGGTCAGCCCCGACAAGCGCTGGCCGACTAAAACCGCCACGTCCTGTGGCAACGTCGGCACTAAGACATCGTGTCTGTCGAAGGGCCGACCAGTGAAGTCGTCCTTTGACTTCATTGGGCGGACCGAAACCGAAATGTGTAGCCGACTGCCCAGAAACGCAGAAACTGGAGACTCCGACAAAGAAGCGCTTTTTGCTTCTGCCGGCGGAGTTGAAGTTTCGGAGTTTCTAGGAGGCGAAACTAGACAATTCGAAAAGCGGAGGCGACTGGTTAACTCCGACAAGCGCTGGAGGGCCTGACAGTGAAGTCGCTCTTTGACTTCATTGGCAGGACCGAAGCGTCTCGAGGAGTTAGGAGCCGCAGCTAGACATGCGACTCGAGGGGCTAGGCGCTGGAGCTGGACATTACTCGAAGTGAATTTTATACTTTCTTACCGCATAAAAAAAAGCCCGGATTCATCATCCGGACTTTAATTAGTGCATTTACTTAATGAAAATAAGGATACAAAGCTTCACACAGTCTCGCAAATTCTTCGATGGACAAAGTCTCTCCCCTTCGCGATTCCACAATCTCAGCCTGCTTGAGCGCTGCAAGGATATCTTCCTTTTTTTGTTTTCCATCTGGAAGCTGGCTTGTCAGGTTATTTAGGATCGTTTTCCTTCTCTGGGCGAAGCTCGACCTTGTAACGTGGAAGAAGAACGATTCGTCCGTTACTTTTACAGGCGGTTCATCATGCAAAGTCAGCCTGATCACAGCGGAATCTACATTAGGCTGTGGCATGAATACTGTTTTAGGTACAATCATGACAGTCTCAGCTTTTGTGTAGTATTGTACAGCGATGGACAAAGAGCCGTACTCCTTCGTCCCTGGCTTTGCCGAAATACGATCCGCAACCTCTTTCTGCAGCATGCAGACGATTCCCCTAATAGGCAGCCTTTCCTCAAGCAGTTTCATCAAGATGGGTGTCGTCACATAATAAGGAAGGTTGGCAACGACCATCACTTCCTCTTGTCCTGCGAATTCCTTTTCAATCACTGCCTGTACATCCGCTTTCAGCACATCGCTATGGATGATTTTTACGTTAGGGTACGGCGAGAGGGTATCCTCCAATATTGGGAGAAGGCGCTGGTCAATTTCAAAAGCAACGACCTTTTCCGCTCTTCTTGCCAATTGTTCCGTAAGTGCTCCGATTCCAGGACCAATTTCTATCGCTCCGCTTTTTTCCGTTAATTCTGCATGGTCAACGATTCTGTTTAATATATTAGTATCAATCAGGAAATTCTGCCCTAAGCTCTTTTTAAAAGAGAATCCGTATTTATCGAGTATCTCCTTCGTTCTCACAGGTGTCGCTATATCCTTATGCATCTTGCTCCTCCTTAAGGATTTCTGCCAATGCATCTGCGAAATCCTGTCTTTTCACTTGAAACATCATCAAACGCTTATGAAGCTGCTTTCCATTCGTGTATCCGATTCTAAGCAGCCTGCCAAGCCTTTCACGCCTTTCCTTAGCGCCTGGTCCGCCAATCAGTCCGGCAACGATCAAGTCCTCTTGGCTGATTTCTTCAACTGATTCCGTGTCCATTACCTGCGCACCCTTAAGAGCTTCCCTGATCACTTCGGGTGAAGCATGTTCAACACCTATTCCACGCCCGGACTTTGGCCTGGCTAATTCTTTCGGTATAAAAGCATGCTTGCAGCCGGCTATTTGTTCTGAAATCGTTTTACGGATTTTTTCACCAGGATAATCTGGGTCCGTAAAAACAATGACTCCTCGTTTTTCATGCGCATTGCGAATCCGTTCAATTGTTTCCGCATTGATCGCTGATCCATTTGTTTCTAAAGTGTCAGCATCGACAGCACGGCGGATCGCAGTGGTATCGTCCTTGCCCTCGACTACGATTATTTCTTTTATTTTCATGTTTCCTCCAATACGAGCACCTTAATAAATCCTTAAAATAATTTCAGAGAAAAATTAATTTTTCTCTGAAATACTTGAAACAATTCTGCAATATAATCGTCTATATAAGTGAAAACATTTTAGATTAGTTTATAGCTCCGCCGGGTAATAAATATATAACACTTTTCTTATTATACCTTAAACTGATATAAGCTAAAAAACAAAAAATGCAGAGGAAGGTTCCCCTGCATCCATGAATTAATTTAGAATTTTGATTTTGACGCGCTTACTTCCCCATCGGAATGCATCTGATTTAGATGGGAAAAAGACATCAATTTTAAAGCCCTTTATTGCAGAACCTGTATCAGCGGCTATTGCATACCCATAGCCTTCAACGTATACTTTTGTCCCTAAAGGAATAACCCTAGGATCCACGGCAATTACTTTTGCATTTGGATTTGCCCTTAAGTTCATTCCAGTTGCTGTGTAACCAGAACAGCCATTACAATTAGCCGTATACGCAGTCGAAGACACATATATCTCCTTGCCTGCAGGCTCGCTTGACCCACGTGAAACTTGAGCAACTAAAACTTTAGTTCCCATCGCCACGACTTTATCCTGTTTTTCTTTCATTTTCTTCTCGCTGACCAGCTTTCTTGAAACTTCCTTACCGTTTTCCAAGACTACTTCATAACGCTTGGATAGTAAGCCTTCCTGGCCTTCGTTTACGACTTTCTGTTTACCTTTTTCCAGATTGCTGTCGTTTTTGGTGATGACTGCATAATTAATTGGTTCTTCCACTACATCGGTGACTTTTTCAACTCGAATGACATTAATCACGGCATTTTTTGTGACTGTCTGCTTAAGTTCAGGTTCAACACGGTCTAATTTGTTGAGTGTAATCCCTTGCTGTGATAAAAAGTCAGCGACCGTAGTCGAAGTCGACCACACATCTTGCTTTTTGCCGCCTACTACAAGTTTAAGCGGGAAAGCTCTTTGAATGGCAATCTTCATATCCTTTTTCAGTTTAGCGTCTGGGTTTAGGTTTAACTGGTCGTGTTCATTCAAAACAATATTTTGTTCCTTCAGGAAGTCCTCCACAGTATCGGCTGCTGTCCAATACGTTTTCTTTTCCTGATCCTGTATTACCTCTACCTGTTTTGCCGGCTTCCACACGATGGCTAGATCATTCTGTACTTTCGTGTCTGCCGCCAGCGATAAATAGTCCTCTGAGCGTAATGAAATATCGAGATCATTAAATAATTCCTGGATTGTATTCGCATGTGTTTTAATGACTCTTTCCTGTCCGTCCAATGTTAGAGCAACTGTCTTCTTGGTTCCTTCATACATGAAGATCCCCAGCGCAGCCACAAAAACTAGGAAACTAGCAGAAAAAATCACCAGCTTCTTCTTACTCAAAGTCTTGGAAAACAGGTTTTTCATACTATTAATCACGATGAAAAACGCCTCCTCTTCTCGGAGTGATTATAAAGATATTGTTGCCGACTTGTCAACCCAGACACCCCCGCCAAAGGTAATCCCTATTATGCAAGAAGCTCCATAAAAAGGAAAGCAAGAGTTATCGACACGGTTATCCTATGTTGAATGTGAGATATGTAGAACTTTTTAGAATCACATTTTTTTTGGACAACCTTGCTGATAAATCGACAACATTCTTTATCACTTTATGCCGAATAATTTTTTAGCATTTTGGGTTGTTGCTTCTGCAATCTCCTCAAAAGATAACCCTTTTAATCCTGCGATTTCTTCGGCGACCAATTTTACATATGCAGGCTCGTTCCTTTTGCCGCGATATGGATGCGGAGTCAAGTACGGACAATCTGTTTCTACTAATAATCGGTCCAGCGGAATTGATTCTGCTACTTCCTTTGGTTTCTTGGCGTTTTTAAATGTAACAGGACCGCCAAGTGAAATATAGAAGTTCATCTCAATGCATTCAAGCGCTGTTTCGACACTGCCGCTGTAGCAATGCATGATCCCGCCAACTTCCCCTGCATTCTCTTCCTTTAAAATCTCAACTATGTCTGCTGTTGCGTCGCGATTATGTATGATGATCGGAAGTCTTACTTCTCTTGCCAGCCTGATTTGCTTTCGGAATACCTCTTTCTGGATTTCCTTCGGGGATTTGTCCCAATAATAATCAAGCCCCATCTCCCCAAGAGCGACCACTTTCGGATGGCTTGCCAACTCCTTCAGCCAATCCAGGTGTTCAGGTGTCATATCAATGGCATCAACTGGATGCCAGCCAACGCTCGCATGGATAAAATCGTACTCCTCAGCCAGCTCGATTGCTTTTTTAATCGTCTGCTCGTCAAACCCGACTACAACCATATTGGTTACACCTTCAGCAATTGCCCGGTCAATGACCTCCTGAAGATCGCCGTTAAATTGTTCTGCATTTAAGTGTACGTGTGTGTCAAAAAGCATCATTAAACTCCTTTACTGGCACCGCTTACAGATTCATTCTAACAATCATTGATTGAATGTAGAATAGACAGGCGACTATGTTCTTAAAATCGTGATAAAGTTTTGTCGATATCATAACTTTTTTCAGCGGTTAAGGTCAAATTTTTGGTTCTGAATTTTTAAAAACCCGACAATTGACGGGAATGGCGTGTGTTTCTTCTTTTTGGATTTTCTCGTATAGTTTGTCCCTTTTAATAAGTTAATTTCCACTTCGTTTTATCCTTAATGAAAGATCGATCCTATTAGGCAAATCTCACCAAAAGTTTGCTCTTTTTGAGCATGAAAAAACCTGGAAATGTTACACATGGAACATTTCCAGGTTTTTCTTGTTTTCTTGTCGATTTTTATTTAACTTTTGCCCCGATTGACAGTGAGTCATCTACTGAAGCCAGTGACATAACGCCGTCTTTTTCCCCGGCAAGTATCATTCCCTCGGAAAGTTCCCCACGAAGTTTTACAGGCTTAAGATTTGTGACACAAATGACTTTTTTGCCAACAAGGTCTTCTGGCTTATAGTATTTCGCAATTCCTGACACTACCTGGCGTTTCTCATAGCCAAGATTTAATTGAAGCTTTAATAGCTTATCAGCTTTTTTCACTGGTTCTGCATGAATGACTTCTGCAACCCTAAGCTCGACCTTCATGAAATCATCAATCGTGATTTCTTCCTGCGGTTCAGGCTTTTCTTCTTCAATAGGTGCTGCTGCAGGAGCTGAGCCTTGCATTTTTTCTTTGATAAAATCAACCTCTTCCTTCAAATCAAGACGTGGGAAAATCGGCTCTCCCTGTACAACCTTCGTCCCTGAAGGAATTTGTCCGAATGATTCAAGACTTTCCCATGTCTGAAGCGCTTCAGAAGCGACATTCAGCTGGGCAAAGATTTTATCAGGAGTCCTCGTTAAGAATGGCTTCAAAAGGACAGCAACTCTTCTTAATGACTCGGCAAGATGAACCATTACACTGGCTAAAGCATCTTTTTGAGCTTCATCCTTTGCCAGTACCCATGGATGAGTTTCATCGATGAATTTATTGCATCGGCTTACCAGCTGCCACACAGAAGTAAGCGCCACGGAAAACTCCATTTTTTCCATAGCTTCTTCAAACTTTTGTACTGTTTCGTTGTTTACTTCGAGAAGCTGTTTCTCAAATTCCCCTTCGGAACCGTTGTAAGCAGGAATTTCACCATCGAAGTATTTATTGATCATCGCAACTGTCCTGTTCAACAGATTGCCAAGGTCATTAGCAAGATCGAAGTTAATGCGTTCGACAAAGCCTTCTGGTGTAAACACGCCATCAGAACCAAATGGAACCTCGCGCAACAAGTAGTAGCGAAGTGCATCAAGGCCATAGCGGTCAATCAAAGTAACAGGATCAACTACATTGCCCTTTGATTTAGACATTTTCCCATCCTTCATCAAAAGCCAGCCGTGGGCGAAAACCTTTTTAGGAAGTGGAAGATCAAGCGCCATCAGCATGATTGGCCAATATATCGTATGGAAGCGGACGATTTCTTTTCCGACAAGGTGGACGTCCGCAGGCCAGAATTTCAAATACTTTGAATCATCCTCTGTGCCGTAGCCAAGTGCTGTAATATAATTTGAAAGGGCATCAATCCATACATAAATGACATGCTTCGGATCTCCTGGAACCTTTACTCCCCAATCAAATGTCGTACGTGAAACAGCCAAATCCTCAAGTCCAGGCTTAATGAAGTTATTGATCATCTCATTCTTCCGTGACTCGGGTTGGATGAAGTCAGGATTTTCTTCATAGTACTTCAGCAGCCTGTCGGCATATCTGCTCATTTTAAAGAAATACGATTCTTCCTTTACCTTTTCAACAGGGCGGCCGCAGTCTGGGCAATTCCCATCTTCTAGCTGTCGGTCAGTGTAAAAGGATTCACATGGAGTACAGTACCAGCCTTCATATTGATCAAGATAAATATCGCCCTGCTCCAAAAGCTGCGCGAAAATCTTTTCGACAATCTGCTTGTGCCGGTCTTGGGTAGTACGAATAAAATCGTTGTACGATATATCCAGCTTGCCCCATAGCTCCTGGATGCCATCGACAATTTCATCCACATATTGCTGTGGCGTAATTCCTTTAGCTTCAGCATTCCGCTGAATTTTTTGGCCGTGCTCATCCGTGCCAGTCAAATACATGACATCAAAGCCGCGGAGCCTTTTATAACGTGCCATTGCATCGCCGGCCACCGTCGTATACGCGTGGCCGATATGCAAATTGCCGCTTGGATAATAAATAGGGGTCGTAAGATAAAAGGTTTTCAGTTTCTCTTCCATGAAGATCCTCCTTAACTAAAACTGCTAGTTCATTCTAATAGTAGTTATTATACCAGCTAATGCCTTGGCTTTCCTACTGTAGTGTTAAAAAAGCCCCGCCCTGTTGGGCAAGAGCTGATCAATTCCAACTTATTCTGCACTCTTTACATACATAATAGAAAGTCAGGTTTCGAATTATCGCTCTTCACTAATTTTCCATTTAAGAATTTGTTTTTGTAAAAGCCGATTATTCCATGGTATAAAGGAAACTAAGTACTCGAAATCAGCTTAATAGAATGATTGCCTTATCTATCCTCAAAATATACCCATTTAAGTTAAAATGTGCAATATGCCGTGAATATGACAAACTTATGACATTTTGTCGAAAGAGATGTAGAAATTTGTCGAATCTCGCAAATAATATTATATTACCAAAAACATTTTTGTCTGTTTCCCGAGACAAAAACATGGCGACAATCCTTGCTCCTTCTAGACTCTCCAACCTTAAACGTTGATATAAAAAGGTTTTTAATAAGTGTTAAAAATTGTTAATGGAAGAAAAATAAATTAATTGACGGTTATTGGAATCGCTGGTATTATAAAACCAATAGAAAAAAATATGTCGAATTATGACGAAACAATATATGGGAAAATGAGAGGAGACTATTTTACTATGAAATCTACTGGTATTGTACGTAAAGTTGATGAACTTGGACGCGTGGTTATTCCGATCGAACTAAGAAGAACTCTTGGCATCGCAGAAAAGGATGCTCTAGAAATCTATGTGGACGATGACCGCATCATCCTTAAAAAATATAAGCCAAACATGACTTGCCATATTACTGGTGAAGTATCTGACAACAACATCACATTGGCAGGCGGAAAGCTAATTCTTAGCCGTGAAGGTGCAGAACAGCTTCTTAAAGAAATCCAGGGTAACTTCGAACCTGTAAAAGCTTAAATCTAATACAAGCAAGGCCGTGGACCCTTCCACGGCCTTTTTTAATCGTTATTTTTTGCAGGACCTTTGCTGCTTCTTACTCATCCACATGGTAAGCCTGGTATACATCTCGTTTTTGCATGCCTCTGTCCTTTGCAGTCTGTTTGATGGCATCCTTCGAATTCATATTTTCAGTTGAGATATAATGCTCGACATGCTCATTCAAGCTCAACTTTTCCCACCAGTGAATTTCTCCTTCTTCTATTGAACTTAAGGAAGCTCCTTCTATGATTAAAACGAACTCACCACGTATTTCTTCAACATGAGCCCATTCCAGTGCCTCAGAGATCGTTCCCCTGATGAATTCTTCATACTTCTTCGTAAGTTCACGGCAAAGGACGATTTTTCTGTCACCAAGCCCTTCCAGCATTAAAGACAGCGTTTCTTTTAAGCGGTGGGGGGATTCGTAAAGAACGATGGTTGCTGTCTGTTTTGACAATGTTTCAAGCTCTTTCTTCTTTTCCTTTTTGCCTCTCTGGAGGAATCCATAATAATAGAAAGGCTGTGGCTGGATCCCAGAAGCGATTAAGGCAGTCAATGCCGCATTTGCCCCAGGAAGTGGTACAACTGTCAATCCCTCGGCTATTGCCTCCGCCACCAGCTCAGTGCCTGGGTCAGATATCGTCGGCATACCCGCGTCACTTACCAGGGCAATTTTTGCTCCGTCCCTTATTTTTTCAAGTAACTTATAGCCGCTGCTTTCTTTATTATGTTCGTGATAGCTCGTAACAGGCGTCTCAATCTCAAAATAATTGCAAAGCTTCTTCGTATTCCGTGTATCTTCCGCGGCAATTAAATCGGCTTCCTTCATTATTCTGATTGCCCTGAAGGTCATATCCTCGAGGTTGCCAATCGGTGTAGGGACCAGATACAAGATCCCTTTTTCATTCTCCCGCTCAAAGCTTTTCTGCTGATGCATATAAACCACCCATTTCTCTTAAAAGAAAGTCTTCCTTCTTTTTTCGTGTCCATTGCTTAAATTCATATTCCGCTTTCATTGCATCGCTTTTTTCATCAAAGGATTTTGAATACACAAGCGTTACCGGTCCACGGCCCTTGGTGTATTTAGCACCTTTTCCCTCGTTATGCATTTTCAGCCGGCGTTCAAGATTGTTCGTATATCCAGCATAGAGGCTGCCATCCCGGCAAAGCAGGACATAGAAATAATGCCTACTTGCTTCCATATAACATTTCTTTCACGACTGGAGTGTACTCATTATTGGCATCATAAACAATCAGGGGCTCAAGTATTTTAAGATCAGGACTGCCATCCTTAATTGCCTCGATCAGCAATGTATTGGCTTCTTTCCCAGCCTTTGGATAGACAAATTGGATCCGTTTAGGCTCCAGACGGTATTTTCTCATCAGTTCGATGATATCGATCAGCCTTCCCGGACGATGCACAAAGGCAACCTTGCCTCCTTGCTTAACAAGCTGGCTTGAAGATTTAATCGCATCCTCCAGTGTGCAGAGGATTTCATGACGCGCTATTGCCATATGTTCATTCTCGTTTATTTCTTCCTTTGAAGGTGTCGGAAAATAAGGTGGATTGCATGTTACCACATCATATTTTTCAAAACCAAGCTGTTTAGGCGCTTCCTTGATATCTCCATGGACCATTTGCAGACGATCCTCAAGCTGGTTGTACTCAATGCTGCGGACAGCCATATCATATAAACGTTCCTGTATTTCTACCCCTGTGATCGTTCCTTTTGTCCTCGCACTTAAAAAAAGAGGTATCACACCATTTCCACTGCAAAGGTCAACAATCTTCCCTCTTTGGATCGGCACCCATACAAACCTTGCGAGCAGTACAGCATCCAGGGAAAAAGAAAACACATTCGGGCTCTGGATGATCCTTAAATCCTCTGCCAGTAAATAGTCCAGTCTTTCATCTTCTTTTAGGTTAAGCATCTCGATTTGTTCCTCCAATAATAAAACCTTATAAAAATAGCCTTCCCAATGAAGGAAGGCTGCCAATTATTTTTTATTAAGAAATGATAAACAAAACAAGCAATCCTCTTTGCGCGGGCTGCCAAAATGCAAATTGCAGATGTGGAAACCTTCCTGATAAAGCCGGGCAAGGTTATCATAGCCTTCGCCAACATCGACAACATGTTTTTCGGCCTGGACTGTATGGATGTTTTCTTTACTATCCTTCTTAATGTTTGGATCTTTCTTACCAATAGCTTGATCCAGACGGCGTCTTATATGCTCATTTTCCAGCTTTAAAGAGTTATTCTCTTCCAGAATCTCTGCTAAATGCTGTTTTAACTCACCAAGCTGACGGTATAAATCACCGATTTGTGCTTCCATATTACTTACTGAGTCAAAGATATCTTTTTTATCCACCTGTTCCACCTCATTAATCTGTGGATGATTGCAACGATACAGCTCCTGCTTCCTGTATTTCCTCAAGCGTATATTCAAGCACGCGTTCCTGGCCGGCAACATCAACCTGCATCACACGTTCCAAAATATTCAGCCCTACCACTTTTCCTGGACCATTAGGTGTCACGATCATTTCACCAAGGTCAGGCAGCTGCTCCTTCGCTGTTTCATATTCATCATTCTCATATTTCAAACAGCACATCAGCCTGCCGCATAGCCCGGAAATCTTTGTAGGATTAAGCGAGAGGTTTTGATCCTTGGCCATCTTGATTGAAACTGGATCAAAGTCTCCCAGGAACGTAGAACAACAAAGCATTCTGCCGCAAGGGCCGATACCGCCAAGCATTTTCGCTTCATCCCTGACACCAATCTGGCGAAGCTCGATCCTTGTCCTGAAAATGGATGCCAAATCCTTCACCAATTCCCGGAAATCGACGCGGCCGTCAGCCGTGAAGTAAAAAATGACTTTATTGCGGTCAAATGTATATTCAACATCAACAAGCTTCATATCCAGCTGATGTTCATTCACTTTATCACTGCAAACATCGTATGCTTCTTTTGCAGCTGTTTTGTTTTCCTCGACAATAAGACGATCCTTTTGATCTGCAATTCTGACTACCTTTTTCAGAGGCAGGACTACATCCTTTTCGCCAACCTGTTTTCGGGGAGTAACCACTCTTCCGTACTCTACACCCCTGACAGTTTCGACAATGACGAATTCGTCCTTTTGAATTGAGAGATCGCCGGGATCAAAATAATAAATCTTCCCCGCTTTCTTGAAGCGGACACCTACTACATCATACAAGTGTAGATCCCTCCTGCAATTTTAACACCAGCTCTTCCATAAGCAGCTGGGGATTCATATTGGCATGCAGCTTCCTCTTCGCCTCCAGAATGGCTGCCATTTGTTCGGTAAGACGCCGTCCGGATGTCTGTAGTGCAAACTGTTCTAAACGTGAGCTTTCGTTTAGATAAACAACCTGGTCCTTCTTGCCAAGCTGAATGTATAATAAATCCTTAAAAATAAGAAGTAATAAATCCAAACCTCGATCAATCTGTTCTTTCTCTTTGAAGTGGGTAAACCAGTTTTCCTGAAGCGTGACCATTGCTTCAAGGGAATTCTTTTTTAGCACTTCATATAATTTTAACACTATTTTTTGTGCTTGTGCAAACCAATCATTATGACTAATTTCCAGAGCTTCTTCCAAATTGTTCGTCAGCTGCGCAAAGAGCGGTGCACTCTGAGGATTAACACCGTTTGCTATCAACTGTTCTGCCATATTTTTAGGAGATAGCGGTGTAAAATTGATGTGCTGGCATCTGGATAAAATTGTCGGCAGCATCTGCTGGGCCTGCTCGGTAATCAAGACCGCAACCGTACCCGCATGCGGCTCTTCGAGAAACTTCAATAAACTGTTCGCTGCATTTGTCGTCATTTTATCTGCATGGACAATGGTGTACAGCTTATTTTTGGATTCAACGCCCGTTTTTGAAAACTCCTCCTGAAGCTCCTGGATCTGGCCTTTTTTAATAGACAGACCATCAGGTTCGACAAGATGGATATCAGGGTGGTTGCCGCTGTTGATCCTCTTGCAATTCACACAGCCTTCACAAGGTTTATAGCCTTCAACCGGAGCATGACAATTGATGCTTTTGGCCAGGAGCATACTAATCTCCTTTTTGCCAGTGCCCCTCATACCTTCATATAAATACGCATGGGCTATTCGATTTTTCAGGATGCTGTTTTTTATCATTTTTAAAACATTCGGCTGCAGTCTCTCCAGCTCGTCCCACGTTTTTGCCAATGCGATCACTCTCTTACATTTATTAATTCATTTCTTATATCTGATTAAAATTGGTGAAACTGCTCAACCGGCAATACAAATACGGTTGCTCCCCCAACTTCAACCTCCACTGGGTAAGGAACATACGAATCTGCATTTCCCCCCATTGGAGATACCGGTGCCACAAGCTGGTCTCTTGATTTACAATTATCCCTGATAACCTCAAGTGCTTTTTCTACCCTGATGTCTTCGGTTCCTATGATAAAAGTGGTATTCCCTGATTTTAAGAATCCACCTGTACTAGCCATTTTTGTTGCTCGAAAATTATGGTCCACCAATGCATTCGACAAACGATTGCTGTCCTGATCCTGAACCACGGCTAAAATTAGTTTCATTCATGTTCCTCCTATTTTTTATTCCGTAACATTTGTATTCCCATTATAACAGGATTCACGTGACAAGACATGATTTATACTAAAAATCCCAAACGCTTCCAAATAGTGCCACAGTTATTTATTCTTAAACAGTCAACAAGCGCCTCTAAATAAAAACAAGCCTTAAAGTCAACCAGGCTTGTCTCAATTGATCACTTATTCAATTCATCTTTTATTCTCGCTTCAGCATCTTTATAAACTGCTTCTAGCTCCCGGGAAGCATCAATTTTTACAATTCGATCCGAAAATCGATCTGCAAGAATCATGTATCCCTCTCTCACCTTTTGGTGGAATTCCAGATTCTCAAGATCAAGGCGGTTCACTTCCCGGCCTTTATTTTTATTGATTCTTTCAAGTCCCAATTCTGGAGCCAAATCAAAATATAAAGTAAGCTGAGGCATCATATCTTCAATGGCAAACTCATTAATCGAGTACACCTCATCAATGCCAAGGCCGCGGGCATATCCCTGATAAGCCAACGAACTGTCGACAAACCTGTCACATAAAATGATTTTTCCCTTTTCAAGAGCTGGCTTTACCTTTTCAGCCAGATGCTGCCTTCTTGCAGCAGCATATAATAGCGCCTCAGTGCGTGGGTCCATCGCCGTATTATCACGGTCCAGGATCACTTGCCTGATTTGCTCAGCAATCTCAATACCTCCAGGCTCGCGTGTAGCCACAACCTCGAACCCTTCTTTTTGAAGATTATCAGCAAGCATATTAATTATCGTTGTCTTGCCTGACCCATCCGGTCCTTCAATTGTTATAAAAATTCCGTTAGTCATTTAGATCCCCCAACTCTTAAACACTTTTATTTTATCAGCAGACAAAAACTCTCCACCCTGGATTTTCGCACCTATATTCCTCAAATAGCAAATTGTCTGTAAATCCTCTTCCTTCACCACTTCACCAGGAAGGCAAAGTGGAATACCAGGAGGGTACGGGATAATGGATTCTGCACAGATTCTTCCGGCAGAGGCATCAAGCGGAATGACCTCTGTTTCCTGGCGTTCCATTTCCTTATAACCGACAGCTAATGTTGAAATCGCGTAATTTTTTATAAAATGGTTCTCGCTAATCGACCGTTCTTTCGGAATCGACAAAGCTGCAGCGGCAAGGCTATCAGCGGCCTCTAGCCATCTGTGCTTCATTCCTCTCTTCAACAAAGGAAGCACAAATAGGACATTGTAAGGGTCCGCTAATTCGGTAAAAATCCCCTGTGACTCCAAAATTCTTTGCAATTCAAATCCAGATAATGTACCTGTTGCCTGGATAGTTATCTTTAAAGGATCACCCTGGTTCAATAACCGAATCGTCTCGATGTTATTTATCGTACTCCGGAAACTTTCAATCTCTCCACTAAGATAGGTGAGATCCTCTTGACTGTATGTGCCCAGATAGCTTCGCGCCAAATCAAGAGAAGCCATCAAGGGATAAGATGGACTGCTAGATTGCAGCGCCTGTAAATAAAACTGTAATTTATCCCCAGAAACCAAGCTGCTTTGAAAGTGGAGAAAAGCACCCATCGTCATCGCAGGCAGCGTTTTATGTGCAGATTGCACAACGATGTCGGCCCCTAGCTCCACTGCAGATTGCGGAAAAGAATCCCCCGCAATAAAATGCACACCATGTGCCTCATCCACCAGCACAGGAATGTCATGGGTATGAGCCAAATCGATGATACTCTTGAGGTCATAGGTCAACCCATAATAATTAGGATATGTTAAAATAAGTGCCTTTGCATCTGGATACTGGTTAATAGCCGACTTAATGTCATCTATATTCAGTCCTCCTGCAACTTTATATTCCTCGTTAAAATCAGGGCTGATAAAGACAGGATTGGCTTTAGCAAGTTTTATTCCATTCATAATTGATTTATGAGAATTGCGCTGTACCAGTACGAGATCATTTTCGTTTATGGCAGAAAGAATCATAGACAAATTTCCTACTGTAGAGCCATTTATTAAAAAAAAGCTCTTTTGTGTACGATACAAATCTGCTAATAACTCTTCCGCTTCTAAAATGACACCCTCTGGAGAATGCAAATCATCAAGGCCCGTTATTTCTGTGGCATCAAGCTTTAATATATCACTAAAAAAGGATTGTCCCTTTTCCAAAAAAACTTCGCCAAATTTATGACCGGGAACGTGAAAGGAAATGGGACTTTTCTGGTTATGCTTAATTAGTTGGTCAAACAAAGGTGTTCTCGTTTGTTTCATATACTCACCTTATATACATTATTCATTCATACTTACCTATTCTAACATTGATTTTGAGCAAAAAAAATAAAAGCCCTATAAAGAGGCTTTTAACTATAAATCTCAGGATTCGTTACTTTCCTTAACTTTTCTACGTAATATTTATATTTAGGATCACACGTATCAGTCTTGATCATGACGCTCTCACACTCTGTGCAAATAAATGAAGTATACAGGTGTATTCCTGCTGTTTTAGCCTGTTCGCAAACCACACACGTTTCCCCAACTTGTTTTTTTGCTAAAAGCGAACCCAATTTCTCCACCTCCGTACACCTATTGTTGCCAGCAGCTCCTTTTTGTATACAATTTTCCGAATAATATTTTAGAAAGTTTAATTGTTTTATATTTTATGATTGACTTCCCATTTCCTTGTATGTCTTATAACAATTTAGGGTTGGTTAATTATTATATGGTAAGATAGGCACTTTTCTTGGCATTCCTGCGGGCGCAGCTGGTCAGGTGAAATTCCGAAGGAGCGAACTAGGTTAAGAAGCCTAAAATGGCTTCTCTTCTTAAAAGTGCTCAAAAACAAAACCAAACATGATGTAGAGTGGGAATCTTGACAGTTTCGTTCATATCAGGAGGCTCAGCGCCATACCCCGCGGAAAGCGAAGCGCTTGGAACGAAAATCAACACCCTTGTTTAAAAAGCCAATTAATAAAGGGTATTTTTGACACCAAAAGTTTTAAGGCGGTGATGAAGCTAAGGAATTCATTTTATAAATGGTTATTCGTACTCTAATTTGGGGATTTCCGCTTATAATATTGATTTGATGAAAATTAATTAATACAAGTTGGACGAAGTTTAATACCAGTTGAGCAAAACATAATACCTGTTAGCCCACACTTACTACCGGTTGATAGAAATACCATACCGGTGACTGCTAAGATCATTCCGGTAAAATCGATTATAACCCAACTAACTGGTTACCATTACTGTGTATCCACATTTAATAAGACACAAAAAAAGAACAGCCATTACAGCTGTTCTTTCGTTTGCCCGGCGGCGTCCTACTCTCACAGGGGGAAACCCCCAACTACCATCGGCGCTGAGAAGCTTAACTTCCGTGTTCGGTATGGGAACGGGTGTGACCTTCTCGCCATCGCCACCAGACTATTTGGTTTGAGGTTTTGTTCCCTCAAAACTAGATAATGTGTAAGAAGAAAAAAGAAGAACGAGTAATCTAATTTGGTTAAGTCCTCGAACGATTAGTATCAGTCAGCTCCACACGTCACCGCGCTTCCACCTCTGACCTATCAACCTGATCATCTTTCAGGGTTCTTACTAGCTTGCGCTATGGGAAATCTCATCTTGAGGGGGGCTTCATGCTTAGATGCTTTCAGCACTTATCCCGTCCGCACATAGCTACCCAGCGATGCCTTTGGCAAGACAACTGGTACACCAGCGGTGCGTCCATCCCGGTCCTCTCGTACTAAGGACAGCTCCTCTCAAATTTCCTGCGCCCACGACGGATAGGGACCGAACTGTCTCACGACGTTCTGAACCCAGCTCGCGTACCGCTTTAATGGGCGAACAGCCCAACCCTTGGGACCGACTACAGCCCCAGGATGCGATGAGCCGACATCGAGGTGCCAAACCTCCCCGTCGATGTGGACTCTTGGGGGAGATAAGCCTGTTATCCCCGGGGTAGCTTTTATCCGTTGAGCGATGGCCCTTCCATGCGGAACCACCGGATCACTAAGCCCGACTTTCGTCCCTGCTCGACTTGTAGGTCTCGCAGTCAAGCTCCCTTGTGCCTTTACACTCTGCGAATGATTTCCAACCATTCTGAGGGAACCTTTGGGCGCCTCCGTTACTCTTTAGGAGGCGACCGCCCCAGTCAAACTGCCCACCTGACACTGTCTCCCGCCCCGATCAGGGGCGTGGGTTAGAATTTCAATACAGCCAGGGTAGTATCCCACCGACGCCTCCACCGAAGCTGGCGCTCCGGTTTCTCAGGCTCCTACCTATCCTGTACAAGCTGTACCAAAATTCAATATCAGGCTACAGTAAAGCTCCACGGGGTCTTTCCGTCCTGTCGCGGGTAACCTGCATCTTCACAGGTACTATAATTTCACCGAGTCTCTCGTTGAGACAGTGCCCAGATCGTTACGCCTTTCGTGCGGGTCGGAACTTACCCGACAAGGAATTTCGCTACCTTAGGACCGTTATAGTTACGGCCGCCGTTTACTGGGGCTTCGATTCAGAGCTTCGCTTGCGCTAACCCCTCCTCTTAACCTTCCAGCACCGGGCAGGCGTCAGCCCCTATACTTCGCCTTGCGGCTTCGCAGAGACCTGTGTTTTTGCTAAACAGTCGCCTGGGCCTATTCACTGCGGCTCATCTAGGCTATTCACCCAAATGAGCACCCCTTCTCCCGAAGTTACGGGGTCATTTTGCCGAGTTCCTTAACGAGAGTTCTCTCGCTCACCTTAGGATTCTCTCCTCGCCTACCTGTGTCGGTTTGCGGTACGGGCACCTTTTATCTCGCTAGAGGCTTTTCTTGGCAGTGTGAAATCAGGAACTTCGGTACTATATTTCCCTCGCTGTCACAGCTCAGCCTTCACGCAAGCGGGATTTGCCTCACTTGCAGCCTTACTGCTTAGACGCGCATATCCAACAGCGCGCTTACCCTATCCTACTGCGTCCCCCCATTGCTCAAACGATAAAGAGGTGGTACAGGAATATCAACCTGTTGTCCATCGCCTACGCCTTTCGGCCTCGGCTTAGGTCCCGACTAACCCTGAGAGGACGAGCCTTCCTCAGGAAACCTTAGGCATTCGGTGGATGGGATTCTCACCCATCTTTCGCTACTCATACCGGCATTCTCACTTCTAAGCGCTCCACCAGTCCTTACGGTCTAGCTTCAACGCCCTTAGAACGCTCTCCTACCACTGACATCAAAGATGTCAATCCACAGCTTCGGTGATACGTTTAGCCCCGGTACATTTTCGGCGCAGAGTCACTCGACCAGTGAGCTATTACGCACTCTTTAAATGGTGGCTGCTTCTAAGCCAACATCCTGGTTGTCTAAGCAACTCCACATCCTTTTCCACTTAACGTATACTTTGGGACCTTAGCTGGTGGTCTGGGCTGTTTCCCTTTTGACTACGGATCTTATCACTCGCAGTCTGACTCCCACGGATAAGTCTTTGGCATTCGGAGTTTGTCTGAATTCGGTAACCCGATGAGGGCCCCTAGTCCAAACAGTGCTCTACCTCCAAGACTCTTACAACGTGAGGCTAGCCCTAAAGCTATTTCGGAGAGAACCAGCTATCTCCAAGTTCGATTGGAATTTCTCCGCTACCCACACCTCATCCCCGCACTTTTCAACGTGCGTGGGTTCGGGCCTCCAGTTGGTGTTACCCAACCTTCACCCTGGACATGGGTAGATCACCTGGTTTCGGGTCTACGACCACATACTCATTCGCCCTATTCAGACTCGCTTTCGCTGCGGCTCCGTCTTCTCAACTTAACCTTGCATGGGATCGTAACTCGCCGGTTCATTCTACAAAAGGCACGCCATCACCCATTAACGGGCTCTGACTACTTGTAGGCACACGGTTTCAGGATCTATTTCACTCCCCTTCCGGGGTGCTTTTCACCTTTCCCTCACGGTACTGGTTCACTATCGGTCACTAGGGAGTATTTAGCCTTGGGAGATGGTCCTCCCAGCTTCCGACGGGATTTCTCGTGTCCCGCCGTACTCAGGATCCACTCAGGAGGGAACGAAGTTTCAACTACAGGGTTTTTACCTTCTCTGACGGGCCTTTCCAGACCACTTCATCTACCCCGTTCCTTTGTAACTCCATGTAGAGTGTCCTACAACCCCAAGAGGCAAGCCTCTTGGTTTGGGCTATGTCCCGTTTCGCTCGCCGCTACTCAGGGAATCGCGTTTGCTTTCTCTTCCTCCGGGTACTTAGATGTTTCAGTTCCCCGGGTCTGCCTTCAATACCCTATGTATTCAGGTAAAGATACTGTTCCATTACGAACAGTGGGTTTCCCCATTCGGAAATCTCCGGATCAAAGCTTACTTACAGCTCCCCGAAGCATATCGGTGTTAGTCCCGTCCTTCATCGGCTCCTAGTGCCAAGGCATCCACCGTGCGCCCTTTCTAACTTAACCGTTTGACAATAAATTGTCGTGGTTGATTCTCTATTAAATAGAGAGAAAAACTAAAATGGCGATCACTCGGTTTTTCTTGGTTCTTCTTACTTACGATTATCTAGTTTTCAAGGAACAATGGTGGAGCCTAGCGGGATCGAACCGCTGACCTCCTGCGTGCAAGGCAGGCGCTCTCCCAGCTGAGCTAAGGCCCCATTAATTATGAGAGATATATGGTGGGCCTAAATGGACTCGAACCATCGACCTCACGCTTATCAGGCGTGCGCTCTAACCAGCTGAGCTATAGGCCCATATATCATATGAGAGGAATCGCTCCCTCAAAACTAAACAAACAAGCGGTCAACTGTACGAATCATAAGATTCGCATTCCGATTACCTTTACGGCAATATCCTTAGAAAGGAGGTGATCCAGCCGCACCTTCCGATACGGCTACCTTGTTACGACTTCACCCCAATCATCTGTCCCACCTTAGGCGGCTGGCTCCAAAAGGTTACCCCACCGACTTCGGGTGTTACAAACTCTCGTGGTGTGACGGGCGGTGTGTACAAGGCCCGGGAACGTATTCACCGCGGCATGCTGATCCGCGATTACTAGCGATTCCGGCTTCATGCAGGCGAGTTGCAGCCTGCAATCCGAACTGAGAATGGTTTTATGGGATTGGCTTCACCTCGCGGCTTCGCTGCCCTTTGTTCCATCCATTGTAGCACGTGTGTAGCCCAGGTCATAAGGGGCATGATGATTTGACGTCATCCCCACCTTCCTCCGGTTTGTCACCGGCAGTCACCTTAGAGTGCCCAACTTAATGCTGGCAACTAAGATCAAGGGTTGCGCTCGTTGCGGGACTTAACCCAACATCTCACGACACGAGCTGACGACAACCATGCACCACCTGTCACTCTGTCCCCCGAAGGGGAACGCCCTATCTCTAGGGTTGTCAGAGGATGTCAAGACCTGGTAAGGTTCTTCGCGTTGCTTCGAATTAAACCACATGCTCCACCGCTTGTGCGGGCCCCCGTCAATTCCTTTGAGTTTCAGCCTTGCGGCCGTACTCCCCAGGCGGAGTGCTTAATGCGTTTGCTGCAGCACTAAAGGGCGGAAACCCTCTAACACTTAGCACTCATCGTTTACGGCGTGGACTACCAGGGTATCTAATCCTGTTCGCTCCCCACGCTTTCGCGCCTCAGCGTCAGTTACAGACCAGAGAGCCGCCTTCGCCACTGGTGTTCCTCCACATCTCTACGCATTTCACCGCTACACGTGGAATTCCGCTCTCCTCTTCTGCACTCAAGTTCCCCAGTTTCCAATGACCCTCCCCGGTTGAGCCGGGGGCTTTCACATCAGACTTAAGGAACCGCCTGCGCGCGCTTTACGCCCAATAATTCCGGACAACGCTTGCCACCTACGTATTACCGCGGCTGCTGGCACGTAGTTAGCCGTGGCTTTCTGGTCAGGTACCGTCAAGGTACCGGCAGTTACTCCGATACTTGTTCTTCCCTGACAACAGAGCTTTACGACCCGAAGGCCTTCATCGCTCACGCGGCGTTGCTCCGTCAGACTTTCGTCCATTGCGGAAGATTCCCTACTGCTGCCTCCCGTAGGAGTCTGGGCCGTGTCTCAGTCCCAGTGTGGCCGATCACCCTCTCAGGTCGGCTACGCATCGTCGCCTTGGTGAGCCGTTACCTCACCAACTAGCTAATGCGCCGCGGGCCCATCTGTAAGTGACAGCCGAAACCGTCTTTCAGCTTTTCCCCATGAGAGGAAAAGGATTATCCGGTATTAGCTCCGGTTTCCCGAAGTTATCCCAGTCTTACAGGCAGGTTGCCCACGTGTTACTCACCCGTCCGCCGCTGATCTTCAAAAGCAAGCTAATGAAGATCCGCTCGACTTGCATGTATTAGGCACGCCGCCAGCGTTCGTCCTGAGCCAGGATCAAACTCTCCAAAAAAGAGTATGAGTTAAGCTCATAATTTAAAACGTTGGCTAGTGATCATCTATATAATAGAAGTCACTATAATATTGTTTGTTGACGCTTGTTTGTTTAGTTTTCAAAGAGCAATTTTTCTGGCGTCGCTCGTAGGCGACTTAAATAATATATCATGTTGCGATTGCTTCGTCAACACTTTTTTTAAAAGTTTTTAACTGATGTCCAACAGCAACTTTTATATAATAACAACTCTTGCTTGGTTGGTCAATAACTTTTTCATAAAAAAGCTATTTTCCACAGATTGTTTTTTGTAGGAAGAATAGATTCTTGCCTTTTTCAAAAATCATGAATTTAAAAAAGATACCGTGAACAACGAAAAACATAAAAAATGCCGCTTTCCACAAGCGGCATTTCCATCAGCTAATCATTATATAATCCATGTCTGAATCGCAACAAGTGCAAAAACACCAGGTATTCCTAACAATCCAGAAACCGCTGCTGTTGCTATATTGATTGGCACGTAAACTCCGAAGCTGGTTCCGAAAGCATTAAGAAAAAATAAAAAGATGGCTCCGATTAAAATCTTTACTGCACCCTGGCCGACAAAACGGAGTGGTTTTGTCGGTGCACCTATGACCAGCAGCAGGAAGATCAATCCGCCAAGGATCGATATGACAACTACAGGATCCATACTGTTCCCCCTTATTTCAATGTCTTGTACTAATTTTTATGTACAAGTTATCAAAATAAGACCTTATTGCATGGAAAATAGTGAGTGCTACCTTGCCTTAATCGTAATTTTCCTGTGTTTTGCTTCTTTAAATAGAAAGAAGTACTTTGCTTCGGCAATCTTTGCTTCGGTGATAAACTCTTCTGATGGATCGAAGCTTCTTTCAACCAGTAGCTTTTGATTATTCCAGTTTGTCTTCATGGTGTTAAGCTGTTCCATTAATTTTTGGTCGAATTCTTTTCTAAGCCATTTCTTTTTACGAAACAACATGACTTTCCTCCAGTTGAATTTATCGCATAAATCAGTGACTATCCCGGCGAAGAACCGAATCAGCTACCTCTACGAAAACCATTCCAAGGTTCGATGGAAAATGGTAATTCCCTAATTACACTTCCCTGCGTCCTTCCAATGCTTTGGAGAGCGTGACCTCATCAGCGTATTCAAGGTCACCGCCGACTGGCAGTCCATGTGCTATACGCGTGATCTTAATGCCTGAAGGCTTTAACAGCCTGGAAATATACATGGCTGTTGCTTCTCCCTCTATATTGGGGTTAGTTGCAAGGATTACCTCCTGAACAGTCTCATCCTGAAGCCTCTTTAATAGATCGGGTATATTGATGTCTTCTGGACCAATGCCGTCCATTGGCGAAATCGCTCCATGGAGTACATGATACAAGCCGTTGTATTCCTTCATTTTTTCCATGGCTATCACATCTTTTGGATCCTGTACTACACAGATGATGCTTCGATCCCTGCGCTGGTCTTCACAAATATAACAAGGATCCTGGTCAGTGATATGGCCGCAAACTGAACAATATGTCAGATTCCTCTTGGCATTTACTAGTGCTTTCGCGAAATCCAATACGGTTTCTTCCTTCATGCTCAAGACGAAAAATGCCAGACGAGCGGCCGTTTTAGGGCCGATACCCGGCAATTTCATAAAGCTGTCGATCAGCTTTGATATTGGTTCAGGATAATGCATTCTTTTCTATTCCTCCTAGAACATTCCCCCAGGAAGGTTCATTCCTTTTGTGAATTGTCCCATTGTCTTGTTTGATAGTTCTTCTGCTTTTTTCAATGCATCATTCGTTGCCGCAAGCACTAGGTCTTGAAGCATTTCAACATCATCCGGGTCAACAACTTCTGGTTTGATTTGAACATCCACAATTTCCTTGTGTCCAGTTACGATGACTGTAACCATGCCGCCGCCAGCAGTTCCTTCGATCTTTTCTTCACCTAATTGAACTTGTGCTTCTTCCATCTTCTTTTGCATCTTTTGCATTTGCTTCATCATATTTTGCATATTACCCATTCCACGCATCATATTAACGTACCTCCAATTTTAATCTTGTATTTGTATTAATTCATCGCCAAATAATTTCTTGGCTTCAGCAATCAGCGGGTCTTCATTAGCTGATGGCCCTTCATCTGCCCCATCGCCTCTTTGGCTGATAAAGCTTTCCCTTATTTTAAGCCACTGGTCTTCCGGCACACCTATTACCTGCAGCATCTTGCCCGTGTATTCATGCATGGCACCGCTGACGGTCTCGACAAACCTGGTGTTTTCCATTGCCATTTGACAGTGTATTTCATATTTGAATTTTATCACTACAGCTGCATCGGATGCAGCAACTGGCTCAGCTTCATTCAACAATGCAGCCTGTGATCGCATTTGTTTTGCCGCGAGCATCTCAAGAAGATCGCCCCAACGGCTTTTGATTGTCTGCAGGTCTGCCTTTGTTGCATTCTTTAACACTTCATTGATTTTACCGGCAGGTGCCTGGAACCCTTTCCGGTTAGCACGCGGCGCTTTTTTTGCAGCCGCAGCAGGCTCACTCGCAGCTTGACCAGGATTTTGCTGGAAATATGCGAGCTTCTCCTCTAGCTGTTCAATCCTTTTAAGCAATGGCTCGACATTCACATTGCTGGCCGGAGATTGGTTTTCCAGCTGGCATAGCTTCACAATTGCGACCTCAAGGAAAATACGCGGATGATTTGTCCAGCGCATTTCTTGCTGTGCTTTGTTCAACACTTCTATTAATTCATAGATTTGAGCCGAATCAATTTTATTGGCCAATTCCTGAAAATCCTCATCGAGCATGACTCGTTCCATGGACTCTTCAAGAGCTGGCGCTGCCTTATACAGAAGCATATCTCGGTAAAAGTATATTAGGTCTTCAATGAACCTTGCTGGGTCTTTCCCTTGCATGAGCAGTTCTTCCAACGCTTCCAGTCCGGCCGCAGCGTTCCGCTCGTAAATCGCATTCGCTAGCTGATTAAGAAAATTTTGTGAGACTGTACCGGTTACAGTTAATGCATCCTCAAGCGTAACCCTGTCCTGGCTGAATGAAATCGCCTGGTCAAGCAAGCTCAAGGCATCCCTCATTCCGCCTTCTGCTGCCCTTGCAATAATCTGCAAGGCTTTTTCATCGCAATTAACTCCTGATTCCTCAACAATTTGCTTCATCCTGCCAACAATGGCCTGGGCCGTGATTCTCTTAAAATCAAATCGCTGGCATCTTGAAATGATCGTTAATGGAATCTTATGCGGCTCAGTCGTTGCGAGAATGAAGATGACATGCTTCGGAGGCTCTTCAAGAGTTTTGAGCAGTGCGTTGAATGCCCCGATGGAAAGCATATGCACTTCGTCTATGATGTAAACTTTGTACTTCACGACGTTTGGTGCATATTTAACCTTGTCACGAATATCCCGGATTTCTTCAACCCCGTTATTTGAAGCGGCGTCGATCTCGATCACATCGGGAATGGATCCGTCCGTTATTCCACGGCAGGCATCACACTCATTACAAGGCTCGGTTGTCGGAGCTTTTTCACAGTTAACTGCTTTTGCCAAAATTTTTGCAGCACTCGTCTTTCCGGTTCCACGCGGTCCCGAAAAAAGATAGGCATGTGATATTTTTTGTTGAAGCAGAGCATTTTGCAGTGTCGTTGTGACGTGTTCCTGCCCGACCACATCAATGAACTGCTGTGGACGCCAGACACGATATAAAGCTTGGTAGGCCAATGACACCGCTCCCTTCGTTTTATTATCTTTCCTATTATAACGCATATTTTTTTCAATTTCACTTTTACAAATGGAAAGTTCAAGGTTTTTTCTCGTCTTACTTGAAACAACAAAAAACTCATCTCCGCAAAGGAAATGAGTTGGTTGTTTATTATATAACTGCCGCGCACCTTCCGTCGACTGAATACCATAAGCGTTACTTAAGCAGTTAGCTCAGCCCAGGCAACCCTGCGGCACATGGGAGCGTCCACTTAATGCTGCTTCCTTCCGGACCTGACATGGTTCATGGATTCCCATTGCGCAGGACCCGGGCGTCAACACCACTTACTTAAGGCAGACCCTACAGTAAAACAGCCTCGGGAAGGAGTTCATCCCCGCTAGAGCGGATTGCGGGTACAGGGCACCGCTACCTCCCCGACTAGCACGGCAAAATTGAAACCTTGTTTAGGTGTGTCTCAAGGACACATACATAGTATACTAATTTCGCCTATAAAAATCAATGTTTATTGGCTGTCAATTCCTGTCTCCTGTTCCAATGCCTCTTTCGCCAGTCTTTTCATACGTTTCTTTTTTTCGCGCAGGTTCCTGAAGAAATTGGATAACAGTGCACCGCATTCCTCCTCCAGGACGCCAGACACTACTTCACTCTGATGGTTAAAGCGTTCATCCTGGAGTATGTTCATGAACGTCCCCGCACATCCACCCTTAGGATCTACGGCGCCAAAAACCACCTTTTGCACTCGCGACAGCATGATTGCACCCGCGCACATCGGACATGGTTCAAGCGTGACGTAAAGGACTGCATCCTCAAGCCGCCACGTCCCGAGCTTCGAGCAAGCCTCATCAATCGCCAGCACTTCCGCATGGGCAATCGAGCTCTGCCTTGTTTCACGAAGATTATGAGCGCGTGCGATGATCTCACCATTATGCACAATGACTGCTCCGATGGGTACTTCGTCTATTTGTCCCGCTTTTTTCGCCTCTTCTATCGCTTCATACATATATCGTTCATCTGGAGTTAGTTGAGTTGACATCTTTTCCTCCATTAATTGAGTAAGTGATTTATTCCCATGTGGTTTAAGAATCCTCCTGCGGTCTAAAAATATAGCAAAGGAGAGGAAGTACATGACTAAAACAGCCTTATTAATCATCGATATGATCAACGATTTTAATTTTGATGCTGGAGAAGCATTGGCTGACCATACTATGAAAATAATTGATCCTATTTTACAGTTAAAAAAGAATTTTAACGAAAAGGGCCTTCCGGTCATCTATATTAATGACCATTATAATCTATGGCAGGCAGATTTCGAAAAAATAATGGATTTTTGCTGCAATAAAAAAAGTGAGGAAATCATCAATAAGATTTCTCCTGAAAAGGACAAGGATTATTTTTTGATAAAACCAAAGCATTCCGCTTTTTATGGAACGGCACTTAACACCTTGCTCCAGCAATTGGACGTTGATACTCTGATCCTGACTGGTATTGCCGGTAATATTTGTGTTCTCTTCACCGCCAATGATGCCTATATGCGCGAGTATAACCTCATGATCCCTGAGGACTGCATCGCTTCAAACAACGACGAAGATAACCAATACGCTTTAACAATGATGAAAAATGTATTGTCTGCAGAAACTAAGCCAGCTAAGGAGCTTGATTTATAACATACTGCATTTTCTTCCTTCATACAATGGTTGTAGCGCTATTATGCCAGGGAGGGAAGAAGATGCAAATACATGTTGTGCGCCCTAATCAGAGATTATCGCAGATTGCCCAGATTTATGGGTCATCCGTTCAGGATATTACAGAAGCAAATGAACTTCCTAATCCAAATAACCTTGTGGTTGGCCAGGCAATGGTCATTCCGATCGTCGGCAGCTTTTACTGGGTACAGCCCGGTGATTCTCTGTGGTCGATCTCAAGGAAGTTCGGTATTGCTTATCAAGAGCTTGCCAGGATTAATGGAATATCTGTCAATCAGCCTCTTTCTCTTGGCCTCCGTCTCTATATTCCGCCACGGCCAAAAACAAGAGCTGAATTCAATGCGTATGTCGAACCGCGTGGGAACACCGTTGCTCCAGCACTAGAAACAGCTGCGCGCGAGGCTGCCCCTTATTTGACCTATCTTGCACCCTTCAGTTTCCAGGCCCTCCGTGATGGGTCGCTGAAAGAACCGCTTTTAAATGATTTCCCTGCAATTGCAAGGGCAAATAACAATACGCTGATGATGGTTATTACGAACCAGGAAAATGACCAGTTCAGCGATGAGCTGGGCCGTATATTATTAAATGATATGACAGTACAAAACCGTTTTCTGAACAATATTGTGGCCACTGCGAAAAAATACGGCTTCCGTGATATCCATTTTGATTTTGAATTCCTAAGACCAGCTGACCGTGAGGCATACAACCAATTCCTCAGAAAAGCAAGAGACCGTTTCAAGCAGGAAGGATGGCTCATTTCAACTGCCCTGGCTCCGAAAACAAGCGCCGCCCAGATGGGAGAATGGTATACGGCACATGACTACAAATCACATGGAGAAATAGTCGATTTTGTCGTCATTATGACCTATGAATGGGGATATAGCGGCGGACCAGCTCAGGCAGTTTCACCAATAGGACCAGTCCGCCAAGTGCTGGAGTATGCCATTACTGAGATTCCCCCTGGAAAAATCATGATGGGCCAGAACCTATATGGCTATGATTGGACCCTTCCATTTGTGGAAGGGAGCGTAGCTAGGGCAATAAGTCCGCAGCAGGGTATTGAACTGGCTGCCAGGTACAATGTTCCTATACAATACGATGCAAAAGCTCAGGCACCGACCTTCAAATATAAAGCAGCTGACGGAAAGCAGCATGAGGTCTGGTTTGAGGATGCCCGCTCCATACAGGCAAAATTTGATTTAATCAAAGAGTTGAAATTGAGAGGTATGAGCTACTGGAAGCTCGGGCTTTCCTTCCCGCAAAACTGGCTGTTGATCCAGGAAAATTTTAATGTATTCAAAAGACCGTCATAAATCCTAAGTCCTTCTTTTCATCCAGATATTATGGAATTACCTAAATTTTATAAAAAATTTCCAACCCGAAAAAATTTTACAGAATTCGATAATATTAGACAGGCGCAGTATTCATGCGGCTGTCTTGTTTTTTGTTAAAATTGGCTCTTAATATTCCGTATCCATTCTATGCCGTGGTGTGATAAAATGGATTTTGCTATTTATATGCCAGAAATGTAAACCACATAGAAAAGCAAAAGCGCCTTTTTACTATAGAAAAATGTCGACAAAAAACGCCACGTTCTGTAGCAATGGTCGACGTCGCCTTACTTAGGCAAGCCTATGCTGATAGGCGCTGAAGCTAGATATTTTTCAAGGTGAGAATATATTATTGTTACTTTGAAACAACGGAGAGGGAGGACATGCTGTGGAAGGTACACCTTTTATAACGGTTGAAGGACCAATTGGCATCGGAAAAACATCACTTGCCCGTGCCATTTCCGAGCGATTTGAATTTGCTCTTTTAAAGGAAATTGTCGATGAAAATCCATTCTTAGGGAAATTTTATGATGATATCGAAGAATGGAGTTTCCAGACCGAGATGTTTTTCCTATGTAATCGATACAAGCAGCTTGGAGATATTAATGAACATTACATCAGCAAGAACAAGCCTGTCGTTGCTGATTACCATGTTATGAAAAACTTGATCTTCGCACAGCGTACTCTTAGCGAACAGGAATACAATAAGTACCTCGCTATTTATCAAATCCTGACAAAAGATATGCCAAAGCCTAATGTTATTATCTATCTGACCGCCAGCCTCGACACGCTCTTAAAGCGAATCAAGATGCGCGGACGTGAAGTTGAAAAGAACATCAGCCCACTATACCTTGAGCAATTATCTCTTGATTATGAACAGGCTATGTTCCAGTTCGAACAGGAGCATCCTGAAATCCCTGTTCTTCGCTTCAGTGGAGATGATCTCGATTTCGTTAAAAACGAAGCTGATCTGCAGCTGATCATAGACCAATTGACTGCATCATTAAGGAAAAGGAGCGTACAACCATGAATTTAAGATTAAAATATGACATTCCAGCCAATGCGGTCATTACGATTGCCGGTACAGTAGGAGTCGGCAAATCAACAATGACAAATGCCCTGGCCGATGCCCTCCGTTTCCGTACATCCTTTGAAAAGGTAGATACCAACCCTTATCTCGATAAATTCTATGCTGATTTTGAACGCTGGAGCTTCCATTTGCAAATCTATTTCCTTGCTGAACGATTCAAAGAGCAAAAAAGGATTTTCGAATACGGCGGCGGCTTTATCCAGGACCGTTCGATTTATGAAGATACAGGCATTTTTGCCAAAATGCATTATGAAAAGGGCACAATGTCTCCTGTAGATTATGAAACGTACAAGAGCCTGTTTGATGCAATGGTCATGACACCCTATTTCCCACATCCGGATCTGTTGATTTATCTTGAAGGCTCTATCGATGACATCCTGGAACGCATCAAGCTGAGAGGCCGCCCAATGGAACAGCAGACACCAATATCTTACTGGGAAGAAATGCACGGACGCTATGAAAACTGGATTAATAATTTCAACGCATGTCCGGTCCTGCGTTTGAATATCAACGATTATGACCTGTTCAACAACCCAGAATCAATTGAACCTATTGTTGAGAAAATCGCAACTCACATTAAGCAGACTCAATTACTGAAAAAATAAGCCGCCAATTGGGCGGCTTTTATTTTGCATATGATATTTTCATGCACCCCAGAAGTACTCCAGTAATACTCCTGGACCTCATTTTTAACCAGTACTTTGAGCTGAACAGCTATTTAAAAATGGATATAAAAAAACCGCTACATGAGTAGCGGATTTTTTACACAATCTCCAAATTGTTTTTATGCGTTAATGCTTAATATTTAAATTAATGGAGGAGGTAGAGGGATTCGAACCCCCGCGCGGTGTTACCCGCCTGTCGGTTTTCAAGACCGATCCCTTCAGCCGGACTTGGGTATACCTCCGTATCGGACAAAAACTATAATATCATGTATTACATTCATCGTCAACACAAATTAAAATATTTTTTTCAGGCAGGAAATATTCCTGCCTGAAAAGAAATAAATGATCTTTTATTCTGGAGTGATCACTTCACGATTGCGCATATATGGACGCAATACTTCTGGAATGATGACACTGCCATCTGCCTGCTGGTAGTTCTCAAGAATGGCAGCAACTGTTCTGCCAATCGCAAGTCCAGATCCGTTCAATGTATGCACATGCTCTGGCTTCGCCTTTGGTTCGCGTCGGAAGCGGATATTCGCTCGGCGAGCCTGGAACCCTTCGAAGTTACTGCAAGAAGAAATTTCCCGGTACGTACCATAGCTCGGAATCCAAACTTCGATATCGTACTTTTTAGCTGCCGTAAACCCAAGGTCAGCTGAACACATGCTTAGCACACGGTAAGGAAGGCCAAGCAGCTGCAGAACTTTTTCAGCATGTCCTGTAAGCCTTTCAAGCTCATCATAAGAATTCTCAGGCTTAACGAACTTCACTAATTCCACTTTGTTGAACTGGTGCTGGCGGATCAAGCCGCGGGTATCACGTCCAGCAGATCCTGCTTCAGAACGGAAGCACGCACTGTAAGCTGCATAGCTGATTGGCAGCTCTTCACCACTAAGGATTTCATCGCGGTGCATATTCGTTACCGGGACCTCAGCAGTCGGAATCAAGAAATAGTCTTCGCTTTCGATTCTGAATGCATCCTCTTCGAACTTTGGCAGCTGTCCAGTCCCCGTCATGCTTGCACGGTTGACCATGTATGGAGGAAGGATTTCCTTGTATCCATGCTCATCAACATGCAAATCAAGCATGAAACTGATCAATGCACGTTCAAGGCGCGCTCCTAAACCTTTATAAAATACAAAACGGCTTCCAGTTACTTTCCCAGCACGTTCGAAATCCAGGATCTGCAGATGTTCAGCAACCTCCCAGTGAGGCTTTGGTTCAAATTCAAAATTGCGAACTTCTCCCCATTTGCGGGCTTCCACATTATCGTCTTCGGTTTCCCCGATTGGAACACTCTCATGAGGAATGTTAGGGATGCTGAGCATTAGGTTTTCCAATTCTTCCTCAACCACACGCAATTGATCATCCAATTCCTTGATTTTATCGCCTACTTCACGCATTTCAACAATTAGATGATTTGCATCCTGTTTTTCCCGTTTCAAAGCAGCAACCTGCTGGGTAACTTCATTCCTGCGGCTCTTCAGTTGTTCCGTTTCAAGGATTAGCTCCCTGCGTTTTACATCCAAATCCTCAAATTTGCCGAAATCGGTTAAATCTTCGCCGCGGTGTTGCAGCTTGTTTTTTACATCTTCAAAATTTGCTCTTAAATACTTTACGTCTAGCACAATGATTCCTCCCTTTTCTTTTTGCTCTGTTAAACAAGGCTGTTGATTTTCGTTCCAGGCGCTTCGCTTTCCGCGGGGCTGGCGCTGAGCCTCCTCGTCGCTTTGCTCCTGCGGGGTCTCACCTGTCCAGCTTGAGCCCGCAGGAGTCTACGCGCCTTCCACTACAATCAACAGAGTTTAAAAATCAACATTCTGCTTTAACAGAGCCTTCTTTTTAAAAAATGGCTCTGTTAGGTTTACCAGGGCCTAAAAAAAACAAAAAACTCCCGTCCCCAAAAAGGGACGAGAGTTAACCCGCGTTGCCACCCTAGTTGAAAGCAAAATTGCTTTCCACTCGTAAAATAACGGTTTTTACCGAAAGTATTTACTGGCCATAATGGCGTTCCATACTCTGCTCGAGGGCGGATTCCTTTGTTCCAGACACCGGTTTGCACCAACCACCGGCTCTCTAAAGAATGAAAACAAGCTACTATTCCCTCTCATTGCTTTTAAGTATCAAATTTTAATACATAATTTACTACAATTATGTTCGACTTGCAAGCGGTTTATGCAAAATTTTTACTCTTTGTTTCTTCAACCATTTTTACAAAGTAGTTCATCAGCCTGTAATCATCTGTTAATTCCGGATGGAAGGAACAGCCTAGAAACTGGCCATCTCGCGCAGCTACGATCCTGTCATTATGCTTGGCAAGCACTTCTACATTTTCACCAGCTTCGACGATATGAGGCGCACGGATGAATACTGCTGAAAAATCATTTCCAACTCCAGCAATATCGATGTCAGCTTCAAAGCTTTCACGCTGGCGGCCAAATGAATTCCGTTCAACCTTCACATCCATTACCCCAATATGAGGCGCTTCATAGCCTACAAGCTCTTTGGCCAATAGGATGAGTCCGGCACAAGTGCCAAACATCGGCTTGCCGTCTGCAGCGAATTTTTTCAGTTCTTCCATAAACCCATACTTATCAATTAAGCGGCGGATTGCTGTGCTCTCACCACCAGGAATAATCAACCCGTCCATTTCCACCAGCTGCTCAGGTCGCTTAATGACAATGCCTTCTGCACCGGATGCTTCAATTGCCCATATATGCTCACGGACCGCACCCTGTAAGCCAAGAACTCCTATTTTAACCATGATTAGCTCCTTACCAGCCGCGATCCTGCATGCGGTTTTCCGGATTCAATGTTGAAATTTCAATTCCTTTAAGCGGTGTGCCAAGGTTTTTCGAGATGTTCGCAATCAATTCGTAGTCTTGATAGTGAGTTGTCGCTTCAACAATCGCCTTAGCAAACTTAGCTGGATTTTCTGATTTGAAGATTCCAGATCCTACGAAAACTCCATCAGCACCTAGCTGCATCATAAGAGCAGCATCTGCAGGTGTTGCCACTCCGCCTGCTGCGAAGTTAACAACTGGAAGACGGCCTAGCTGTTTAATTTCAAGCAGAAGCTCATATGGGGCTCCTAGCAGCTTCGCTTCAGTCATTAACTCATCAAGTTCCATCGCTACTACTTTGCGGACCTGTGCGTTTACCTTACGAATATGACGCACTGCTTCTACGATATTGCCAGTGCCCGGTTCACCCTTTGTGCGAAGCATGGAAGCTCCCTCACCAATCCTTCTTGCAGCTTCACCAAGATCACGGCATCCACATACAAATGGAACTGTATAATCTCTTTTATTCAAATGGAATTCTTCATCTGCAGGAGTCAATACTTCACTTTCATCTATATAATCGACGCCCATCGCTTCAAGCACACGCGCTTCCACGATGTGGCCAATTCTTGCTTTTGCCATTACGGGAATTGTGACAGCACCCATTACCTCTTCAACGATACGCGGATCTGCCATTCTTGCTACGCCGCCTGCAGCACGGATATCCGAAGGAACACGCTCTAGTGCCATTACAGCAACAGCGCCCGCCTCTTCAGCAATTTTTGCCTGCTCTGCATTGACTACGTCCATGATGACGCCGCCTTTTTGCATTTCTGCCATACCACGTTTAACTCGATCAGTACCTGTCTTCATTGTTATTCCCCCTATTCCTTATAAAAGGATTTATGTAATAGCCTTACAAATAACTGGAAAAGCAGACTTTTTTAGTCGGAATTACAGTTACCCCTATTGAAAATAAACAATAAAAAAGGTTTCCTGTCAAGACAGGAAACCCTTTTATCAGTATATTTTGATTTTCATACTCTATTATATTGTTTAGAACAAGCCTTTAACAGAATCTGCTATCCCGCCAAATAGGTCTCCAAAGAAACCGCCGATGCCGCGCATCATCAAAACAAACCAGTTCGCCTTTTCAACGCTTTCTGCAGCGACAACAGGCACCTGGATTTCCTTTTGGCCGTCTTCCGTCAAGAAGCTTATGTTATCGCCCTTCTTAGACTTAACAGTCATATATCCGACCTGCTCTCCTTTTTTAATAGGAGCAGTCAATTCACCATTTTCGTTAAGCTTCTTTTTATCTAAAACGAGCACTGGCACATATTGGTCTTTTTCACCATTTTTCACAGCCATCGTGATCGAATCTTTAGAATGGATTTTAACCTTGTCTTCTTTTCCCTTTGTGACAGGAATCGTTTTCTTGCTCTTTAATTGATAATTCTTTTTCACTAGTTCTTCTTTAGTAAAATTATTGAACGCATAATCAAGAATTTTACGTGTTTCTGCAAAACGGCTGTCTTTAGAATCTGCTTTCATGACAACAGATATATATCTTTGGCCATTTCTCATTGCAGTTGCTGTAAAACCATAGCCTGCAAAATCAGTAGAACCCGTTTTCAAACCATCTACCCCATCATAAGGGAAAATAAGCTCTGGAAGCATCCAGTTGAAGTTTTTATACTCTCTTCCATCTCTGAACTTCAAAGAAGGCATGCTAGCTGTTTCTAAAACTTCAGGATAGTCTTTCAACAAACGGTAAGCAAGTTTTGCTAAAGAACGAGCAGTCATGACATTTTCCTCATCAGGGTTTCCTGCAGGATGCTTTCCTAGCAAATCTTTATTATTCAAACCAGTTGAGTTAACAAACTTAACATCTTTCAAGCCAAGTTCAGCGGCTTTTTTATTCATCTTCTCTACATGATTCTTTTCCGTACCTGATAGTACCTCTGCTAATGCGACTGTAGCAGCGTTTCCAGAATGGATCGCCATTGCCTGATACAATTCTTTCACTGTATAATCTTCACCTTGAGTTAGGCCAACATTTGAAAGCTCAGGTGCAGCAGATAGCTTGTGGACATATTCATTGATTTTCACCTTTTGGTCCCACTGAAGCTTTCCTTTTTTAATAGCTTCGAGAACCATATACTCAGTCATCATTTTAGACATTGATGCTACGCCAAGGACAACATCAGAGTTTTTCTCATATAATACTTTTCCTGATTCTGCGTCAACCAGGATGGCCGCTTCTGCTTCGATGCCTAACTGGTCATCTGCAGCCTCAGCCTTCATTGTAAATCCAGAAAATACGGTTGCGATCGTTAAAATCAATGTTGCGAAGAACATTGAAAGCTGCTTCTGATTTCGATTCAAAACGTCTTTCCCTCCAAATTTTAAATTGTGACTGTTTTCATATAGATTGCAGCCTTGGGGCATCTTTTCCTAATTTTTTATATCAATATTGTAGTTGTTACAATACATATTTAATAAGGTTAGGAAGATCAACCGCCATGATTATGAAAAAAGCCTATAAAGAAATAATCTATTAAGCTTGTATATTATTGACCCCTGAAAAATCACACCCGTTAAGTTTAACACAAAAAAAACGAAAAAAATAGACAGAGAATAGTCACTCTGTCTAATGTAAAATCAGGAAAAAACCTATGATTATACAGGAAAAAAGTCTCAGATGAAGGGGGGATTCCCCTTTTTGTTTCCTGGGAAATGCCGCCCTTATTGGATGGGACTTATGTTTTAAACTTCTTGATTTCAAAAACTTTTTTATGACATTGAGTAGTTAGGAGCTTCCTTCGTTATTTGAACATCATGCGGATGGCTTTCTCTCAGTCCAGCACCAGTCATGCGGACGAATTGTGCATTTTCCCTCAATTGTTCGAGATCTGCTGTTCCACAGTAGCCCATACCCGAGCGGATGCCGCCAACAAGCTGATAGATTGTATCTGAAAGAGGTCCTTTATAAGGGATTCTTCCTTCAATTCCCTCTGGAACAAACTTCTTGTTGTCCTCCTGGAAGTAACGGTCCTTCGATCCTTTTTCCATCGCTCCAACCGAGCCCATGCCGCGATAAACCTTGAATCTGCGTCCCTGATAGATTTCCGTCTCTCCCGGGCTTTCCGATACTCCGGCAAGCAGGCTTCCGAGCATGACAGCATGTCCTCCTGCTGCAAGAGCCTTAACGATATCTCCTGAGTATTTGATTCCGCCATCAGCGATGATTGATTTCCCATGCTTGCGCGCTTCAGTTGCACAATCATAAACTGCAGTGATCTGCGGTACACCTACACCGGCAACAACCCTTGTAGTACAAATGGAGCCAGGACCGATACCGACCTTAACAACATCTGCTCCAGCCTCAATAAGATCCCGTGTAGCTTCTGCAGTAGCTACATTCCCTGCGATGATGTTCAGTTCAGGGTAACTCTCACGGATTTGTCTCACTGTGTCAAGCACCCCTCTTGAATGCCCATGAGCTGTGTCTACAACAATGACGTCAACATTCGCTTTAACAAGCATCTCCACTCTCTTCATCGTATCTCCTGTGACACCAACTGCTGCTCCTGCAAGCAGACGGCCCTGCGCATCCTTTGATGAATTCGGGAACTCGATTACTTTTTCAATATCTTTAATGGTAATTAATCCTTTTAATACACCTTGATCATTTACTAGTGGGAGTTTTTCTATTTTATGGCGCTGAAGGATCTGTTCTGCTTCATTCAGTGTAGTACCAACAGAAGCTGTTACCAGATTTTCTTTCGTCATTACTTCTTCAATCTTTATGGAGTAATCCTGGATGAAACGCATATCACGATTTGTGATAATACCGACAAGCTTTTGCTCTTCCTCATTATTGACGATAGGAACACCCGAGATGCGGTATTTGGCCATGAGATGCTCTGCGTCAAATACCTGGTGTTCTGGAGTAAGGAAGAATGGATCAGTAATGACTCCGCTTTCGGAGCGCTTTACTTTTTCAACCTGTTCAGCCTGCTGTTCGATGGACATGTTCTTATGAATGATGCCCAGCCCGCCCTGTCTTGCGATTGATATCGCCAGTTCCGCTTCTGTGACCGTATCCATACCAGCACTGATAATTGGAATATTTAACTTTAAACTTTCCGTAAGGCTGACCCTAAGACTGACATCCTTTGGCAAAACCTCTGATTTTGCTGGTACCAAGAGCACATCATCAAACGTTAATCCTTCTTTTACAAATTTGCTTTCCCACATTGTAAATGACCCCCTTTAAGAAAATATTATTTGTAGGTTATCAATTGGTTAAAATACTGTCAAGAAAGGTGCTATTAGTCCGATTTTTCAAACAACTTGGAGGTTATTCATGTGTCCTTGCCATATAGAGAATGGAATAGTTATACACTCTTTTTTTCAGCAGAATATTCACAAGCCTATCTGAAAAAATGCTATCGAAAACTAAATCTTGATCAACCTGACTTGAAAAGCTTTGAGAACTGTTATCCCTTTATGTATTATCTCGAACATGGGAAACTTTATTATGAACAGGCAGAAAAATCCCCCCTTGCCATCCAGCCGATTATGCTGTTTTACGGACTTGTCCATTTAATCAAAGCATGTATTCTGACGGTTGCACCCGATTATCCCGAAACAACTTCTGTTTTGGCTCATGGTGTATCAACGAGAAAACGGAAGAAACAGCAATATAGTTTCACTGAGGATGAAGTGAAATTTCAAAAGAATGGATTATTTTCCCTCATGTCTGAGAAAATGTTCCACATGAAACAACTTGAAGGCGAAAAAGCTACGATGGGCGAAATACTTGACTTGATTCCAGAAATGTCAGGCATTATTTTAGAACTGAAGGGCAAGCAAATCTTTCAGCCAGTGGCTGAAAGAGAAGCAAAATATTCTCTTCCTAAATCAGTATTAGACCAATTTCATATGACGGAAAATCGTTTCAAGGAATTTTATCAAGCTAAATCTGCTATTCCTATCTCATTTTTGCCAGAGGACCCGCAAAGGATTTATTTTGAAGCAAATTTATCTGAGATGGCTGAACCGATTCCATTAAAATATAATCTTGAAGATCAGCATTACTCATTCCCATTGAATAAAGGTGAATTATACTTATTTCCCGAGCTTCTGCTGCATTATTTACTTTTATACAACTTGGGCATGATTGCCCGTTATGAGACCGAATGGTGGAGTGAACTGATCAAAATGATGCCGAATGAAGACTATCCGCTTATTCAGACGTTTTTACTATCCACGGTAAAAAAGGGTCCTTACTTAATTTACCAATACTTAATGAATAAGTGATGTACCAAAGGATGACGGCGTTCTAAAAGCAATAGAGAGTATTAGAGCGTTTATATCCTTCTGAAACGGGAATTTCTTATAATAGAACAATGAGAATACTAAGGAGGGAGCATTCATGGATAGAAAAAAACTGATGATGACAACAGTAGCCTTAGGTACAGCATACTTGCTAAAAGATAGAAAGTCACGTGAGAAAGTCCTGGATCAATTGCAGTCGCTCGGAACCAAGAAAAAGAAAAGCTAATACACAAACCCCCCTGAATTGATTTCAGGGGGGTTTGCTTTATTCAGAAATTCAGCAGCTTCCGAACAGGTTAGGAAGAGTTCGGAATGGTACATGGGACAGTGGAACGTCCCTGGAATTCAATTAGTTTCCAGCAGATCGCTTTTAAATTTGGAATATTGATTGTAAGAAATATAATACCAGTTAGGGCACCATTAATACCGGTTGTTCGAAAAATAATACCAGTTGGATTTAATTTAATACCTGTTAGCCCACATTTAATACCGGTTGATAATTAGATCATCCCGATAAATTTGATTATAACCCTAACAATTGGTTACCATTTTCCGAATATCCACAGTTAAAAAAATACAAAAAAAGAACAGCCATTACAGCTGTTCTTTCATGTGCCCGGCGGCGTCCTACTCTCACAGGGGGAAACCCCCAACTACCATCGGCGCTGAGAAGCTTAACTTCCGTGTTCGGTATGGGAACGGGTGTGACCTTCTCGCTATCGCCACCAGACTATTTTGTTTGAGGTTTTGTTCCCTCAAAACTAGATAATGTGTAAGAAGAATTTAGAAGAACGAGTAATCTATATTTGGTTAAGTCCTCGAACGATTAGTATCAGTCAGCTCCACACGTCACCGCGCTTCCACCTCTGACCTATCAACCTGATCATCTTTCAGGGTTCTTACTAGCTTGCGCTATGGGAAATCTCATCTTGAGGGGGGCTTCATGCTTAGATGCTTTCAGCACTTATCCCGTCCGCACATAGCTACCCAGCGATGCCTTTGGCAAGACAACTGGTACACCAGCGGTGCGTCCATCCCGGTCCTCTCGTACTAAGGACAGCTCCTCTCAAATTTCCTGCGCCCACGACGGATAGGGACCGAACTGTCTCACGACGTTCTGAACCCAGCTCGCGTACCGCTTTAATGGGCGAACAGCCCAACCCTTGGGACCGACTACAGCCCCAGGATGCGATGAGCCGACATCGAGGTGCCAAACCTCCCCGTCGATGTGGACTCTTGGGGGAGATAAGCCTGTTATCCCCGGGGTAGCTTTTATCCGTTGAGCGATGGCCCTTCCATGCGGAACCACCGGATCACTAAGCCCGACTTTCGTCCCTGCTCGACTTGTAGGTCTCGCAGTCAAGCTCCCTTGTGCCTTTACACTCTGCGAATGATTTCCAACCATTCTGAGGGAACCTTTGGGCGCCTCCGTTACTCTTTAGGAGGCGACCGCCCCAGTCAAACTGCCCACCTGACACTGTCTCCCGCCCCGATCAGGGGCGTGGGTTAGAATTTCAATACAGCCAGGGTAGTATCCCACCGACGCCTCCACCGAAGCTGGCGCTCCGGTTTCTCAGGCTCCTACCTATCCTGTACAAGCTGTACCAAAATTCAATATCAGGCTACAGTAAAGCTCCACGGGGTCTTTCCGTCCTGTCGCGGGTAACCTGCATCTTCACAGGTACTATAATTTCACCGAGTCTCTCGTTGAGACAGTGCCCAGATCGTTACGCCTTTCGTGCGGGTCGGAACTTACCCGACAAGGAATTTCGCTACCTTAGGACCGTTATAGTTACGGCCGCCGTTTACTGGGGCTTCGATTCAGAGCTTCGCTTGCGCTAACCCCTCCTCTTAACCTTCCAGCACCGGGCAGGCGTCAGCCCCTATACTTCGCCTTGCGGCTTCGCAGAGACCTGTGTTTTTGCTAAACAGTCGCCTGGGCCTATTCACTGCGGCTCATCTAGGCTATTCACCCAAATGAGCACCCCTTCTCCCGAAGTTACGGGGTCATTTTGCCGAGTTCCTTAACGAGAGTTCTCTCGCTCACCTTAGGATTCTCTCCTCGCCTACCTGTGTCGGTTTGCGGTACGGGCACCTTTTATCTCGCTAGAGGCTTTTCTTGGCAGTGTGAAATCAGGAACTTCGGTACTATATTTCCCTCGCTGTCACAGCTCAGCCTTCATGCAAGCGGGATTTGCCTCACTTGCAGCCTTACTGCTTAGACGCGCATATCCAACAGCGCGCTTACCCTATCCTACTGCGTCCCCCCATTGCTCAAACGATAAAGAGGTGGTACAGGAATATCAACCTGTTGTCCATCGCCTACGCCTTTCGGCCTCGGCTTAGGTCCCGACTAACCCTGAGAGGACGAGCCTTCCTCAGGAAACCTTAGGCATTCGGTGGATGGGATTCTCACCCATCTTTCGCTACTCATACCGGCATTCTCACTTCTAAGCGCTCCACCAGTCCTTACGGTCTAGCTTCAACGCCCTTAGAACGCTCTCCTACCACTGACATCAAAGATGTCAATCCACAGCTTCGGTGATACGTTTAGCCCCGGTACATTTTCGGCGCAGAGTCACTCGACCAGTGAGCTATTACGCACTCTTTAAATGGTGGCTGCTTCTAAGCCAACATCCTGGTTGTCTAAGCAACTCCACATCCTTTTCCACTTAACGTATACTTTGGGACCTTAGCTGGTGGTCTGGGCTGTTTCCCTTTTGACTACGGATCTTATCACTCGCAGTCTGACTCCCACGGATAAGTCTTTGGCATTCGGAGTTTGTCTGAATTCGGTAACCCGATGAGGGCCCCTAGTCCAAACAGTGCTCTACCTCCAAGACTCTTACAACGTGAGGCTAGCCCTAAAGCTATTTCGGAGAGAACCAGCTATCTCCAAGTTCGATTGGAATTTCTCCGCTACCCACACCTCATCCCCGCACTTTTCAACGTGCGTGGGTTCGGGCCTCCAGTTGGTGTTACCCAACCTTCACCCTGGACATGGGTAGATCACCTGGTTTCGGGTCTACGACCACATACTCATTCGCCCTATTCAGACTCGCTTTCGCTGCGGCTCCGTCTTCTCAACTTAACCTTGCATGGGATCGTAACTCGCCGGTTCATTCTACAAAAGGCACGCCATCACCCATTAACGGGCTCTGACTACTTGTAGGCACACGGTTTCAGGATCTATTTCACTCCCCTTCCGGGGTGCTTTTCACCTTTCCCTCACGGTACTGGTTCACTATCGGTCACTAGGGAGTATTTAGCCTTGGGAGATGGTCCTCCCAGCTTCCGACGGGATTTCTCGTGTCCCGCCGTACTCAGGATCCACTCAGGAGGGAACGAAGTTTCAACTACAGGGTTTTTACCTTCTCTGACGGGCCTTTCCAGACCACTTCATCTACCCCGTTCCTTTGTAACTCCATGTAGAGTGTCCTACAACCCCAAGAGGCAAGCCTCTTGGTTTGGGCTATGTCCCGTTTCGCTCGCCGCTACTCAGGGAATCGCGTTTGCTTTCTCTTCCTCCGGGTACTTAGATGTTTCAGTTCCCCGGGTCTGCCTTCAATACCCTATGTATTCAGGTAAAGATACTGTTCCATTACGAACAGTGGGTTTCCCCATTCGGAAATCTCCGGATCAAAGCTTACTTACAGCTCCCCGAAGCATATCGGTGTTAGTCCCGTCCTTCATCGGCTCCTAGTGCCAAGGCATCCACCGTGCGCCCTTTCTAACTTAACCGTTTGACAATAAATTGTCGTGGTTGATTCTCTATTAAATAGAGAGAAAAACTAAAATGGCGATCACTCGGTTTTTCTTGGTTCTTCTTACTTACGATTATCTAGTTTTCAAGGAACAATGGTGGAGCCTAGCGGGATCGAACCGCTGACCTCCTGCGTGCAAGGCAGGCGCTCTCCCAGCTGAGCTAAGGCCCCATTAATTATGAGAGATATATGGTGGGCCTAAATGGACTCGAACCATCGACCTCACGCTTATCAGGCGTGCGCTCTAACCAGCTGAGCTATAGGCCCATATATCATATGAGAGGAATCGCTCCCTCAAAACTAAACAAACAAGCGGTCAACTGTACGAATCATAAGATTCGCATTCCGATTGCCTTTACGGCAATATCCTTAGAAAGGAGGTGATCCAGCCGCACCTTCCGATACGGCTACCTTGTTACGACTTCACCCCAATCATCTGTCCCACCTTAGGCGGCTGGCTCCAAAAGGTTACCCCACCGACTTCGGGTGTTACAAACTCTCGTGGTGTGACGGGCGGTGTGTACAAGGCCCGGGAACGTATTCACCGCGGCATGCTGATCCGCGATTACTAGCGATTCCGGCTTCATGCAGGCGAGTTGCAGCCTGCAATCCGAACTGAGAATGGTTTTATGGGATTGGCTTCACCTCGCGGCTTCGCTGCCCTTTGTTCCATCCATTGTAGCACGTGTGTAGCCCAGGTCATAAGGGGCATGATGATTTGACGTCATCCCCACCTTCCTCCGGTTTGTCACCGGCAGTCACCTTAGAGTGCCCAACTTAATGCTGGCAACTAAGATCAAGGGTTGCGCTCGTTGCGGGACTTAACCCAACATCTCACGACACGAGCTGACGACAACCATGCACCACCTGTCACTCTGTCCCCCGAAGGGGAACGCCCTATCTCTAGGGTTGTCAGAGGATGTCAAGACCTGGTAAGGTTCTTCGCGTTGCTTCGAATTAAACCACATGCTCCACCGCTTGTGCGGGCCCCCGTCAATTCCTTTGAGTTTCAGCCTTGCGGCCGTACTCCCCAGGCGGAGTGCTTAATGCGTTTGCTGCAGCACTAAAGGGCGGAAACCCTCTAACACTTAGCACTCATCGTTTACGGCGTGGACTACCAGGGTATCTAATCCTGTTCGCTCCCCACGCTTTCGCGCCTCAGCGTCAGTTACAGACCAGAGAGCCGCCTTCGCCACTGGTGTTCCTCCACATCTCTACGCATTTCACCGCTACACGTGGAATTCCGCTCTCCTCTTCTGCACTCAAGTTCCCCAGTTTCCAATGACCCTCCCCGGTTGAGCCGGGGGCTTTCACATCAGACTTAAGGAACCGCCTGCGCGCGCTTTACGCCCAATAATTCCGGACAACGCTTGCCACCTACGTATTACCGCGGCTGCTGGCACGTAGTTAGCCGTGGCTTTCTGGTCAGGTACCGTCAAGGTACCGGCAGTTACTCCGATACTTGTTCTTCCCTGACAACAGAGCTTTACGACCCGAAGGCCTTCATCGCTCACGCGGCGTTGCTCCGTCAGACTTTCGTCCATTGCGGAAGATTCCCTACTGCTGCCTCCCGTAGGAGTCTGGGCCGTGTCTCAGTCCCAGTGTGGCCGATCACCCTCTCAGGTCGGCTACGCATCGTCGCCTTGGTGAGCCGTTACCTCACCAACTAGCTAATGCGCCGCGGGCCCATCTGTAAGTGACAGCCGAAACCGTCTTTCAGCTTTTCCTCATGAGAGGAAAAGGATTATCCGGTATTAGCTCCGGTTTCCCGAAGTTATCCCAGTCTTACAGGCAGGTTGCCCACGTGTTACTCACCCGTCCGCCGCTGATCTTCAAAAGCAAGCTAATGAAGATCCGCTCGACTTGCATGTATTAGGCACGCCGCCAGCGTTCGTCCTGAGCCAGGATCAAACTCTCCAAAAAAGAGTTATGAGTTAGCTCATAAAGTTAAAACGTTGGCTAGTGATCTTCTATATAATAGAAGTCACTATAATATTGTTTGTTGACGCTTGTTTGTTTAGTTTTCAAAGAGCAATTTGTTGCCGCGTCGCCCCGAAGCGACTTGATTAATATAACATTTCCTTGCTGTATAAGTCAATAACTTTTTTCAAAAACCTTTTGAAGAAGTTGTTGTTTTCGTTACTGACTTTGAAGATTATATCAGTCATATAATTATAAAGCAATACTTTTCATGCACTTTCTTAAAGAAATTTTCTATTCACATAGATTTAATAAAAAGGCTCTATAAAACCAGTCTTTTGATTTTCTTTCCAGGCGCTTCGCTTTCCGTGGAACTGACGGTGAGCCTCCCCGTCTCAAGCACCTGAGGGGTCTCGCCTGGCCAGCTGATCCCTCTGGAGTCTACGCGCCTTCCACAACAATCAACAGGATATAAAAACCAACATTCAGTTTTAACAGAATCAATAAAAAAAGCCGGCTCAGCGGCCAGCTTTTATATGACTTCTTCTATATGCAAGTGACGGTTTTTTTCTAGCGCAAGAATTTCATTCGATTCTATTATTCTGACTAGAGGCCTGGTTGGGTTTTTTTCTTCGACAAAAACGATTTCCGCAGTTTGTCCATCAGACAGGCGAACGATGCTGCCAATCGAAAAATTCATGATGGATGAACTCAATGCCTTTAAAGCGGCAATATCAAATTCACCGAACAGTTCCTCATTGACCATTTCTAGAACTTTGAAAGGAGAATGCTTCGGTTTATACATCCGTTCAGAAGTCATGGCGTGGAAAGAATCGGCAACCGCAAGAATCTTAGCAAATGGATGGATTCTGGCGGCTTTCTCGCCAAAAGGATACCCACTTCCATCCAGCCTTTCATGGTGATGGAGAATTGCAATCTTTGCAGCTTCCTTCAGCAATGGACTATTCTTGACCATCTGGTAGCTATATGTAGGATGCTTCTTGATTTCCTCGAATTCTTCTACAGTCAAGGTTGTATTCTTATTGATTAAATTAGGACTGATTTTTGCCATACCGCAGTCTGATAAACATCCTGCAACCGCAATTTGTGTTACGTCACCCTTGCTGTAGTTTAACTTTTTGGCAATGAACGCAGAAATAATGCCAACAGCCAGTGGATGATCATAAAGGTACTCCGTTTTAGTTGAATAGTGATGCAGGTGGAAAATGTCTGATGAATGGATATCCGCCTGTTCTATTAAAGGCACAATAATGCCTCTCACTTTTGATATATCGATTTGCATTCCTGATTGCCAGGAGATAAACTCTTTTTTGAATTCTTGTTTGGCACGTAAAAATAAATCGAAAAAATTGAGATCGGATATATTTTGCGCAGCGGGATTCCATGGTGCTTTTTTGTCAGCAATTTCAGGTGCATTGAAGGGAACACCAGTTACTAGAGTCTTTTCTACTTCTACTTCTTTTATGAGAAAAGCTTTTAGGACCTCTATTAAGTGATTTGACAGTACTGTCTTTTTGCTCATGATTGATCTATTGGTATTTAGGAGAACATCATCAGTAAGGATACAGCCCTCTATAAGGTTGTCTACATATACGCGCAAGGCTTTCCACCCCAAATTTTATTTTCATACTATTAAGTTTACTTTATTTTACCAAAAAAGAGGAACACAATTTTTGTGTTCCTCTCAAAGTTTTATTCAGTATCTTCATCATTTGATGCTGGAGCAGCTGCTTCGTCGGACTGTTCACTGATGTTTTCTGCGTTGACACTTGATTCTTGTTCAATTATCGCTTCGCCATTTTCATCAAGTTCCAACTCATCGATTTTTTCTTCTTCCTTGTCAACTTTTGCGACTGTGGCTACATATTCATTCTCTGCCTTGTTCAGGCTGATTAGTTTCACACCTTGCGTATTACGGCCAGTCATCGAAATCGAACTTACAGGAATACGGATAAGCACTCCGCCTGTTGTGATCAGCATCAGGTCTTCTTCACCTGTTACAGCTTTCATCGTTACCAGGTTGCCGTTCTTCTCTGTAATATTGCAGGTCTTGATTCCTTTACCGCCGCGTCCTTGTCTTCTGTACTCTTCGGAAGGAGTTCTCTTACCGTACCCGTTTTTCGTTACAACAAGGATTTCGTCGCTTTCCTCAAGGACTTCCATACCGACAACTTCATCATCGTTGGAGAGTGAGATACCTTTTACTCCTGTTGCTGTACGGCCCATTGAACGAACATCAGTCTCTGGGAAACGAATCATTAACCCGTTCTTTGTGCCAATAATCATTTCTTTGCTTCCATCCGTCATTCGTACGGAGATTAATTCATCTCCATCACGCAGGTTTAAAGCAATCAAACCATTGTTACGGATGTTTGCAAAGGATGACAGCGGCGAACGTTTTGAAATTCCTTCTTTTGTCGTGAAGAACAGGAACCAGTCGTCCACAAATTCTTCGACCGGAATGATGGCGTTCACCCATTCTCCTTTTTCAATTTCAAGAAGGTTGATGATTGGAATCCCTTTAGCTGTACGGCTGAATTCTGGGATTTCGTAACCCTTCGAACGATACACCTTTCCTTTGTTCGTAAAGAAAAGAATCGTATCATGCGTTGAAGTTGTTATCAGGTGTTCTACGAAATCATCTTCATTTGTTCCCATTCCCTGGATTCCGCGGCCGCCCCGCCTTTGTTGACGGTATGTAGATACAGGCAAACGTTTTACATAGCCATTATGGGTTAGGGTAATGACGATATTTTCTCGAGGGATTAGATCCTCATCCTCAATCATTTCTAATCCGCCAGAAACAATTTCAGTCCGGCGTGTATCGTTAAAGCGCTCTTTAATTTCAGTAAGCTCTTCACGGATGATTTCAAGCACTTTTTCTTCATCTGCAAGGATTGCTTTCAATTCTGCAATCAGCTGCATCAGGTTTTGGAACTCCTCTTCAATCTTCTCACGTTCTAAACCAGTAAGCCTTTGAAGACGCATATCCAGGATTGCCTGTGCCTGCTTCTCTGAAAGATTGAACTGAGTCATCAATCCTTCTCTCGCTATATCTGTTGTACGTGAGCTTCTGATCAGGCTGATAACTGCATCAAGGTTGTCAAGAGCGATTCGCAGCCCTTCGAGAATATGGGCACGTGCCTCTGCCTTCTTAAGTTCAAACTCCGTTCTTCGGCGAATGACGACTACCTGATGGTCAAGATAATATTTCAAACATTGCTTCAGGTTCAGAACCTTTGGCTGACCGTCCACAAGAGCAAGCAAGTTAATTCCAAAGCTTGTCTGCAATGCCGTTTGCTTATAAAGGTTATTTAAAAGTACATTGGCATTAGCATCCTTACGAACTTCGATGACCATCCTCATCCCTTTACGGTCAGATTCATCTCTTAAGTCTGTAATGCCATCGATTTTCTTATCACGGACAAGTTCCGCTATTTTTTCCACCAATTTTGCTTTGTTTACTTGGTAAGGAAGTTCTCTAACGATGATAACTTCTTTTCCATTTGCTTTTTGTTCAATTTCTACTTTTGCCCTTAGCGTAATCGACCCGCGTCCAGTTTCATATGCCTTGCGGATCCCGCTGCGGCCAAGAATCAGTCCTGCTGTTGGAAAATCGGGACCTGTTATGATTTCCATCAGTTCTTGAATCGTCAAGTCTGGGTCTTTGCTTATCGCTAATACCCCATCAATAACCTCACCAAGCTGATGCGGAGGGATATTTGTAGCCATCCCGACGGCGATTCCGGATGTTCCGTTTACAAGAAGGTTAGGGAATCTTGATGGCATGACGATTGGTTCTCTCTCAGAACCATCGTAGTTATCCTGATAATCTATTGTGTCTTTATTGATGTCGCGCAAAAGCTCCATGGAAATTTTGGACATACGTGCTTCTGTATAACGCATCGCAGCCGCTGCGTCACCATCGACAGAACCGAAGTTGCCATGGCCATCCACAAGCATATAGCGGTAGTTGAAATCCTGTGCCATACGGACCATTGTGTCATAAACAGCAGAGTCACCATGCGGGTGATACTTACCGATTACTTCACCGACGATCCTCGCCGATTTTTTATAAGCCTTGTCCGAATGCATTCCAAGGTCATGCATAGCGTAAAGTATCCTTCTGTGCACAGGCTTTAAGCCGTCACGCACGTCAGGCAGCGCACGAGCGACGATAACGCTCATAGCGTAATCCAGGAACGATGAACGCATTTCCTGGCTAATATTAATCTCTTTTACACGTGAATTTGGTATCTCAGCCATTTAAGAGAAACCTCCTTTAGTAAGAAAAGCGCAAGCGACTTGGCAGCCACGAGGGACTAGGCGCTGGAGCTAGACACTAATCTAATTGTTAAAGTCCATAATTCTTATTAAGAATATCTGTTCGGCACTAACCATATACAGGCATGCGAATGTGCACGGCTTATGGTCATTTCAGAAAAAGCAGGATAGAGGCAGAACCTTCTATCCTGGGCATATATTAAATATCTAGGTTCTTTACATAGATTGCATTTTCTTCGATAAAGTTACGGCGTGGCTCTACTTTGTCGCCCATTAAGATCTCGAAGGTTTCATCTGCTTCAATAGCATCTTCAAGTCGTACCTGAAGCAGTGTCCTTGTTTCCGGATCCATCGTTGTTTCCCACAGCTGCTCTGGATTCATCTCACCAAGACCCTTGTAACGCTGTATACCAGGCTTAGGCTGCTGTGAAAGTCCACCAAGGATTTGTTCAAGCTGCTTGTCGTTATAGGCATACTCAATGCGCTTCCCTTGCTGTACTTTGTATAAAGGCGGCTGGGCAATATAAATATAGCCTGCTTCGAGAATCTGTCTCATATATCTGTATAAGAACGTTAATAATAAAGTACGGATATGGGCGCCATCTACATCAGCATCTGTCATGATGACAATTTTATGGTAACGGGCTTTCGAAATGTCGAAATCCTCGCCAATCCCTGTTCCGATTGCTGTAATGATTGCTCTTACCTCGTTATTGGACAAAATCTTATCCAGACGGGACTTTTCAACGTTCAGGATTTTACCTCTTAACGGCAAAATTGCCTGGAAGTGACGGTCACGGCCTTGCTTGGCAGATCCACCCGCAGAGTCACCCTCAACGACATACAGTTCGCTGATGGATGGATCTTTAGATGAGCAGTCGGCCAATTTACCTGGCAAGCTCGAGATCTCGAGGGCACTTTTACGCCTTGTCAATTCACGAGCCTTCTTCGCAGCGAGTCTTGCCCTTGCTGCCATAAGACCTTTTTCAACAATTTTTCGCGCGACATTAGGATTTTCCAGGAGGAATTTCTCAAAATGCTCGGAAAAAGTTGTATCCGTCACATTACGGACTTCTGAGTTTCCAAGTTTTGTTTTCGTCTGTCCTTCGAATTGTGGATCTGGATGTTTGACAGAAACGATTGCTGTCAATCCTTCACGGACATCTTCACCCGAAAGGTTAGCATCAGCTTCCTTGAAGATGCCATGCTTGCGGGCATAATCGTTAATAACACGTGTTAACGCCGTTTTAAATCCAAATTCATGCGTTCCGCCTTCGTAGGTATGGATATTATTCGCGAATGAATAAATGTTCCCGGTATAGCTATCATTGTACTGAAGCGCTACCTCAATCGTGATGCCATCCTTTTCACCTTCGATGTAGATCGGTTCATCATGAAGGACTTCTCTTGTGCGGTTTAAATGCTCTACATATGATTTAATTCCGCCTTCGTAGTAATACTCATTCTTTTTATCCTCTACACGTTTGTCTTCAATCGTGATTTTGATGCCCCTGTTCAAGAAGGCAAGCTCACGCAGACGGTTCGCAAGGGTGTCATAGTCATATTCAAGAGTCTCGGTGAAAATTTCACTGTCCGGCTTGAAATGAACGGTTGTTCCAGTGTAATCGGTCTCGCCGATTACTTTTAGAGGATCCCCGACAACGCCTCGTTCGAATTTCTGGTAATGGACTTTCTCATCACGGTGAACAAAGACTTCAAGATACGTAGAAAGGGCATTTACGACTGAAGCCCCAACACCATGGAGTCCTCCGGAAACCTTATAGCCTCCGCCGCCGAACTTACCGCCGGCATGAAGCACTGTCATGATGACTTCTACAGCTGGCCTTCCCATTTTTTCATGGATACCAACCGGGATACCACGGCCATTATCTTTGACAGTAATGCTATTGTCCTCTTCGATAATGACATTAATCTCATCACAAAAGCCGGCTAGAGCTTCGTCTATACTATTATCAACGATTTCCCATACTAGATGGTGCAAGCCTTTTGCACTCGTTGAACCGATATACATTCCCGGACGTTTACGTACAGCTTCCAGGCCTTCAAGCACTTGTATCTGATTCTCATCATACGCTTGTCCCTGCATGGATTGTTGATCCATTGCCATATCGATCACCTACACTTTCATTTTGACTCTTCTTTTTCAAAATTGTTATGTGCTGGCGGGTTTGCACAGATTGCTATATTACGACAAAATTTGCAGAAACCGCCGATCTATTAAAACTCCTGAACGGATAATTTTTGGGAGCGTTTCTTTAATGTTCCCGATGCGAGAGGGGATAAATAAATATGATTGCCAGTCACTACAATCGACTTGACCGCCCCTTTTGTCAGATGGACGATCTGCTGATCCTGGCGTGCGATGAATTCCTCCATGAATGGGGATGAATTGGCGCTGTCGATATCTAAAATTGCAATAATATCCTTAGTCCTTACAAGGACTTCTTCACCCACGTGCAAATACATTGATTCCACCTCATTGGATTCTCGACATTTCGCCGGATTCCACTTTGTATGCTGCCGCTTCTTTCAGCGTTTGATGGTCAATCCCATCCACACTTGTTGTGGTAACGAATGTTTGAACTTTCCCCTGAATGGTATTTAATAAATGGGATTGGCGATAATCATCTAATTCAGATAAAACATCATCAAGCAATAAAATTGGATATTCACCAATTTCTGAATGAATCAGTTCGATTTCTGCCAATTTCACCGAAAGTGCCGTTGTCCTTTGCTGACCTTGTGAGCCAAATGTCTGGACATCCCTTCCATTGACAAAAAACTGCAGGTCATCGCGATGCGGCCCGAACATAGTTGTGCCGCGGTCTATCTCTCTCATCTTTATTTTAGCAAATTTTTCTTCATAGACTGCTATTATTTTCGACAAATCATCATCTTCTGATACCTCTGCAGAGGGTTTATAGATGATTTTCAAGCTTTCGAGTCCTCTTGATATCCCCTGGTGGATCGGCAATGCCCATTGTTCAAGAAGATTCAGGAATTCAAATCTCTTGACGACAATCCTGGCAGCCATCTGGATAAATTGTTCTGTAAGGATATCAAGCATGGTAAGATCCGTGCTTTTCTTGATTTGCAGCTGTTTCAGATAATGGTTCCTTTGCTGCAGTATCTTGTTGTATTGGCTGATATCATGCAAATAAATCGCTGATACCTGCCCAATCTCCATATCAATAAAACGACGCCTTACTTGAGGGCTCCCCTTTACAAGGTGGAGATCTTCAGGCGCGAACATGACGACATTCATATTTCCAACATATTGACTTAGCTTACGCTGTTCAAGGTGGTTAACCTTTGCACGCTTGCCCTTTTTCGAAATGACAAGCTGCATCGGCAGTGACCCGTTGCTTTTTTTAATCCGTCCCTCTATTTTAGCATATTCCTCGTCCCAGCGAATTAAATCTTTATCATTTGAGGTCCTATGCGACTTAGCCATCGCCAGCACATAGATCGATTCCATGACATTCGTCTTACCCTGGGCGTTTTCCCCGAGAATCACATTAACTTTATTTTCGAATTCCGCCTCAAGTCCCTGATAATTACGATAATTTCTTAATTGCAAATCCTGTATATACATGAACAGTTCATCCTCTGGATTATTGCGTTATGTTGAACTTGCCAATTCCAGGAATGCTTACCTGGTCTCCGGAACGAAGCTTCCTTCCTCTTCGCTGATCTTGTTCGCCATTGATAAATACTTCATGTTCACTTAAAAACCATTTAGCCATTCCTCCAGATTGGATGACATCAGCTAATTTTAAAAATTGGCCAAGTGTAATATATTCAGTATCAATTTTCACATTTTCATTCACGGTCTCACCCTTTTCTTCCAAAAGGACTTAATACTTTATTTTACTAAATTTTTTCCATAGAAACAAATTTTCTTATTTTTAGGCTGATATTGAAAAAGTGTGTTAAAACTCTGGTGTTGATCTTCGCTCCTATCAACAGTTGTGTTAATAAAGCCTTTTTTAAGACCATATATAAAAAAAGCCACCAGCAAAAAACTGGTGGTCTTATGAATTTAGTAAGTTCTGACTGGCAAGATCAGCTGCAGGATAGAATCATCATGAAGCGGTCTGATCACGAACGGTCTCATTGCGCCAGTAAAGCTGATCTGGATTTCTGCTCCTTCAAGCGCTTTAAGAGCGTCCATCATATATTTTGCACTGAATGAAATCTTCAAATCTTCGCCATCAATGGACTGGCTTTGGATTTCCTCGACGACCGTTCCAATCTCAGGAGTATTCGATGAAACTTCAATCGCTCCGCCATCAATTGTTGAAAACTTGACGACATTGTTTCTGCCTTCTCTTGCAAGAAGCGATGCACGGTCAATCGCATGTAAAAATTCCTTCGTGTTCACAACTACATCCGTTTTACTCTCATTCGGAATCAATCTCGCTGTATCAGGATAATTTCCTTCAAGCAATCTTGAGAAGAATAATAAATGTTTTGCTTTAAATAAAACCTGGTTCTCGGTAATGACTATATCTACTGTATCAGAGCTGTCATCAAGGATCTTACTTAATTCAGTCAGACTTTTTCCTGGAATGACAACATTATAGTTTCCAGTATTCTCTGCTTCCAGTCTCGCTTTTCTCAAAGCTAGTCTGTGGCTGTCTGTTGCAATACAGACTAATTCATTGTTTTCGACCTTCCAGTTTACACCTGTCAAGATGGGGCGTGTTTCTGAGGTGGACACTGAAAAAACAGTCTGGCGGATTAAGCCTTTTAATAAATCAGTCGGAATCTTGAAAACATGTTCTTCCGAAATTTGCGGAAGGTGTGGATATTCTTCAGCATCCAGGCCATTAAGGTTAAATTCAGATTTACCAGAACGGATGACGGTCTGCAGATTATTGTGTACATCGATTTCTACTGTGTCTGTAGGAAGCTTTTTAACGATTTCACTAAAGAAACGCGCCTGCAAAACAATAGATCCCGGCTGTTTGATTTCAACAATCTCATCTCCAGCTTCTTCTTTCGGAATGAAAGATTCGATCGAAATATCGGAATCGCTGCCAGTAAGAGTTACTCCCTCTTCATTAGCAACAATCTTGATTCCCGTCAAAATAGGAATAGTTGTTCTGCTGGTTACTGCTTTCATAACGTCCTGGACGCTTTGGAGCAAGGCATCGCGTTGGATAATAAATCTCATTTTTTAAGCCTCCGTTTAGGAATATTTTTTTCTTAAATGCATATAATTATATGTTTTAAAATATAGTAGAAGTACTAGTAGGGCCTGTGGATTTGTGGATAACTGCTTTTATCAAAGGAAACACAGCCTATCCACATGTGGACAGACTGTGCGCAACTGACGGTGAGTTATTCACACTTTCCCCTAAACCCTTAATTGTTCATTTATGTCTTTAAGCTGCTTTTGCAGATGTGAATCGATAGCAACCATTTTGGAAATTTTCTCGTGTGCATGGATGACCGTTGTATGATCGCGGCCGCCGAATTCTTCCCCTATTTTAGGAAGAGAGAAATCTGTCAGTTCTCTTGATAAATACATGGCGATCTGTCTTGGGAAGGCAACGGATTTCGTACGCTTCTTTGCTTTAAAATCCTCAAGCTTCACATTGTAATGCTGTCCTACCACTCTTTGGATATCCAGAATTGTAATGACTTTTGGCTTCGAGCTAGGAATAATGTCCTTCAGTGCTTCAGCTGCCAAGTCCGCATTAATGTCTTTATTAATCAATGATGAATAAGCCACGACACGGATCAATGCACCCTCAAGCTCACGGATGTTGGAATCAATTTGGTTTGCGATATAAAGCATGACTTCATTCGGTATATCCAAACCTTCTGCTTTCGCCTTTTTACGAAGGATCGCAATCCTTGTTTCCAGGTCAGGCGGAGTAATATCCGTGATCAATCCCCATTCAAAGCGGGATCTTAACCTGTCTTCAAGAGTCGGTATTTCTTTTGGCGGACGGTCACTTGAGATGACAATCTGCTTACTTTCTTCATGCAGCGTATTGAATGTATGGAAAAACTCTTCCTGAGTTTGTTCTTTTCCTGCCAGGAACTGAATATCATCAATGAGCAAGACATCGACATTCCTGTATTTATTGCGGAAATCTCCTGCTTTATTGTCCCTGATCGAATTGATGAATTCATTAGTGAACTTTTCAGAGGACAAGTACACCACTTTCGCATTTGGGTTGTGGTCCTGGACATAATGCCCGATCGCATGCATCAAGTGGGTTTTTCCTAGTCCTACTCCTCCATAGATGAATAATGGATTATAGGCCTTTGCCGGTGCTTCTGCTACTGCCAGCGAGGCAGCATGGGCGAAACGGTTGCCTGAACCGATGACGAATGTATCAAAAGTATATTTTGGATTCAGCAT